>CAZTDB010000386.1:0-3404 GCA_964612385.1 uncultured Ignavibacteriaceae bacterium | reverse complement strand
CAAAAAGCTGAGATGGAAGAATTGCAAAAAAAGTTCACACTGGAATTCGAAAATCTTGCCAATAAAATTTTTAAGGAAAAAGCTGATGAGTTTTCTAAGCAAAGCAAAACAAACCTTTCAGAAATACTCAATCCATTAAAAGAAAAGATAAGTGAGTTCCAGAGTAAAGTTGAGGAGACAAACAAAGAGAGCATTGACAGGTTTGCATCTCTGCGCCAGCAGCTATCGATGCTGAAAGATATGAACCAGCAAATAACACAGGAAGCGAAGAACTTAACTGAAGCATTAAAAGGACAGACGAAAACGCAGGGTAACTGGGGTGAGTTTATTCTTGAGAGTATCTTAGAGAAATCTGGTCTGGTCAAAGGTCGTGAATTTTTGGTGCAGGAAAGTCTTACTGCAGAATCTGGAAAAAGATATCAACCTGATGTAATTATTAAACTTCCTGAAAACAAAAGTATAGTTATTGATTCAAAAGTTTCCTTAAATGCTTATGAAAAATTTATTTCTTCCGATAACGAAAAGGATCAACAGCTTGCTTTGAGAGATCATAATATCTCGATAAGAAGTCATATTAAAAATTTAGCTAGCAAGAATTACCAAAATCTATATCAGCTTGAAAGCTTAGACTTTGTTTTAATGTTCATGCCGATTGAACCGGCCTTCGCTTTAGCTGTTCAACAAGATCCGCAAATATTTAACGATGCATTTGAACAAAATATTGTGATTGTAAGTCCATCAACTCTACTTGCAACATTGAGAACCATTGCAAGCATTTGGCGGCAGGAAAAGCAAAATAGATATGCTTTGGAAATAGCAAGGCAAAGCGGCGAGATGCTGGATAAGTTTACCGCTTTTGTTGAAGATCTGCTTACTGTAGGCAAGGGTTTAATTTCCGTTAAAGACAATTACAATAAAGCGATGAACAAGCTTACAGATGGCAGAGGCAACCTAATAAATCGTGCGGAAAAAATAAAACAGCTTGGGGCGAAAGCAACGAAAAATTTACCGCCCTCCATTCTTGATAGAAGTGAGGCGGGTGACGATGAGGGAAGTTGATGCGCTTATTATCAGTTCTGTTGAAGAATCCGAAAGTAATGAATGGAGAATTTCACTTATCTGATGTTATCCATTGAAAATAATTTTCCTGTGAAATAATATCGTAAGAAGAATCGGGATAATTTTTAGTGAATGCAGCCGGTGGTTTAATTTTATCTTTTTTCCACTTCATATCGTAAGCGAATAATTTTCCTTCACCCTCTTCTATCAAATCAATTTCCTGTTGATCATATGTTCTCCAGAAATACTGATTTGCTATTATTTTATTGTACTCCCTGAATTTTAATCTCTCACTTACAAGATAATTCTCCCAAAGAATACCAATATCGTCGCGTAAGTTAACCGGATTAAAGCTGGCAATTACTGCATTCCGAATTCCATTATCGAAAAAATACCATTTGGAACTTTTAACTACTTCTTTCCTTAGATTTCTGCTGTAACCCTGAAGTCTAAATAAAACAAAAACTTTAGTGAGCAGATCAAGGTATTTATCAACCGTATGCTTATTTATCTGGAGCGAATTTGCCAGTTCATTTAATGAAACTTCTCTTCCAACCTGGTATGCAAGTAATCTCAGCATATTAAAGATAACCGAAGAGTTTTTGATATTCTCTAGTGACAAAATATCTTTTAACAAATATGTATTAAGAAGCTCTTTCAAGTAGGCTGCCTTATCTTCATTATTTGGAAGAAGGTATGCTTCGGGATAATTTCCGTAAACTAATCTTTGCAGAAGCTTATCCTTCCGCTCGGTTATATTTTCATAATCAACTATCTCCTGCTCGGAAAGTGGAAATAAATTAAATGTATATTTTCTTCCTGTGAGAGGTTCTCCGGTTCGATCTTTTATATCAATTGCAGTTGAGCTGGTAATTATAATTTTCAATTTACTTATTTCATCAATCATTAGCTTTAATTTAATTCCAATCTCCGGTATTTTCTGAGACTCGTCAATCAATAGCAATCTGTTGTTACTCAAAAGCTGTTTGTAATTCTGGACTGTCCGTCTTTCAAAAAGTTCGATTGTATTAAAATCCTCACCATTTAACAGCATCGCCGGCTCATTTACCTCATTTTTTAATTCATTTAGAATGACAGTTTTGCCCGTTCTTCGTGCCCCAAGCAGAACTATAACCTTTCCGGGTTTCAGAGCCTTTAAGATATTGTTATATACTTTTCGCTTTAACATAAATTTGGCTAACTCACTGCCCAAATTTACGTAAATTTGGGCATTACAACAACCAAATTTTTATTTTTTATGGATATGCGCCCTATTCAGAGGATGTCTGGCTTCTTAAATTAGGTGGAGTTAGTTTCGCATCAAAACTGAAAAATGGAATTCAATACTATTTAGAGCAGCGGAAGAATTGTGAAAGTTTCGTGGAGCTGATCGGGATCGAACCGACGACCTGTTCGTTGCGAACGAACCGCTCTCCCAACTGAGCTACAGCCCCGTATTTTTGCTTACCCAAAATTACCCATTTTTAATATTTCTTCCCACTCATCTTTCGTAACAGGCATTACAGATAACCTATTTCCTCTTTGCACTAATTTCATCTTTAAAAGTTTTGGATTGGATTTAATATCTTCAAGTGTGACCGGATTCTTTAATTTTTTTACGAGCTTTATATCCACCATAAACCAGGCGGGATTGTCTTTATCTGCCTTTAGGTCGTAATGTTTATTTTCCGGATCGAATTGTGTGTGGTCGGGATAAGCTTCCTTTACAATTTCACAAACTCCTACTACGGCATTTGGCTCCGTGTTACTGTGGTAAAAAAGCACTCCGTCTCCTTTTTTCATTTCATCACGGATGTAATTTCTCGCTTGATAGTTGCGGACTCCATCCCAATAAGTAATTTGGTTTTTGCTTTTCTGTAAATCATCAATTGAAAATTCCGACGGTTCGGATTTAATAAGCCAGTATTTCTTGCTCATTTTAACTTCCCATTTTTTATTTCAAATTTAACAAAATTTTTTGGGAGAAAGGAAGTAGATGGGAGGAGGTTGGGGGTTGGATAATGGGAGCTAAAGTGGTTTGTGGATGCTTTGTATATCGTATATGGTTGTAATAGCCATCTATGTTAAAGATGCTGTGAATTCATTTGACCTTTGACCTTTGACGTTTCACTTTTATCAAATTAGCTGGTTTGTGTAAATCTTAATAAATTGATATTAGCTTTTTACATGAATATATTAAAACCATGATAATCGAAAGAAAATATTTCTTATTACTTCTAATTTTAATTTCAATCTGTTTTATGCTTACTGAATTGTATGCTCAAAGCGGAGGCGAATTTAAAATTGCGCGGCTAAAGTATGGCGGGGGGGGCGACTGGTACAAC
>CAZTDB010000385.1:1407-3405 GCA_964612385.1 uncultured Ignavibacteriaceae bacterium | reverse complement strand
CTTATAAATCAATTCAATACAATGAAAATTTAGATAAGTGGGGACTCGATTTCGACAGATGGAGAACAATTACCGGCGAAGATATTTATTGGATTCCTTACGAGGAAAACGAAGGTCAAAGAATTTCCAAATGGGGTTACTTGGCTTTTGATAACTTCAAGCCTACAAGACACGGAATGAACTTGGAGATTTATCCCGTTGGAATTGCCAAAATAAATTACGAAGGGAACGACGAATACACTACGGAAGCAGATGCCGGACTTGATATATCTTATAACCCTTCACCCAAGTTGAAATTTCAGTTTACTGCCAATCCGGATTTTGCACAGATTGAAGCAGATCCTTATGATTTTAATATCTCGAGATACGAATCTTACTTCTCCGAGCGAAGACAATTTTTCACCGAAGGAAGCGAAGTTTTCAACGCTTCGGGTAAACAGAAAAACTCGGGATTTTACAAACCGGTTGAATTATTTTATTCGAGAAGAATTGGTAAAAAGCTGCCCGACGGAAATGAAGTTCCGCTTTCTTTCGGGACACGTGCATTCGGGCGATTAGGCGATTGGGAATACGGAGGATTTATTGCCCGAACCGAACAAACAGATTATTTTGATGACGGTGATAAATTTACCGAACCAACTTCATACTTTGCATCGGCAAGATTAAAAAAGCAAATTTTAGATAACTCTTCAATTGGTGTTCTTTATGTTGGAAAATTTAATGAGTACAATCACTATGGTGTGCTGGATATTGACGGAGCCTTCCGCGGTTCAAACTGGCAGCTTGCTTATCAAGCAGCTCGTTCTTTCAAAGGTGATGAGGGCGATTATTTGTTTTCAGCTGGACTAACTAACTTCAATGAATCTTGGATAAATATGGTTCGTGCAAGATATGTCGGTAATGAATTTGATATACAAGAAATCGGATTTGTTCCTTGGCAAGGTACTTTTGAAACTGTCGCACTTTTCGGTCCGCGTTGGTGGTTTGATACAGGTTATATCAAATCAATTTTAATTTATGGAGGACCTGCATTTAACTGGGAAAAGGCAGATGAATATACCGACTGGTCTGCCGTATTCGGTTACAATATGCAGTTCCGAGATAATTGGGGATTTGAAATAAATCTCGATGCCGGTAAAGCTAAAGACGATAATGTTGAATATTCTTCTTACAGCGGTACGCTAAGCTCCTGGTATAACATATCTCCGGATTGGAATGGTAATCTCTGGGGAGGTTATCAGCATACATATAATTTTAATCGCGATTGGCTTGCTTTTTATTCGTGGTGGGGACTTTCATTCAGTTGGAAGATGATGAATGAAATTTTTATCGGAACATCTTATGATATGTTTATCGAAGGCAATCCCGATGGAAATATTGAAGACATAACTTACAATTCACGTCCGTTTGTTACAATTACTCCATTCAACAATCTAAAAATGAGAGTTTACTTTGATAATGTTTTTGTTCGCTCAACCGACAGATTTGAAAGATTTATAATCGGTTTTCTTTTCTCCTACAATTTCTCTCCGAAGAGCTGGATTTATTTTGCATACAACGAAGTTCAAGACCGAAGTGATCAGTTTAATGAAATTGGAAATTTACTTCCAAACAAAATGCACGTTGTTAACCGGGCAGGAGTATTTAAGATTAGATATCTGTATTATTTTTAATTCTACAATTACTTTTGATGTTTCTTTTCATCCTGAAATTCATCACATTTCAGTATGTATAAATTCAAATTCATAGAGCATACTGCAGACATTGCCGTAGAACTAACTGCTTCTACAATTGAAGAATTGTTTTTCTGCGCTGTTGATGCATGGAACAAAGCTATGCTCGATGCGGAAATTTTATACGAGGATGAAAAAATAAAGTTGGATTTTGAAGCTAACTCACTTGAAGAATTACTTGTAAATTTTTTAAGCGAGGTTAATTATCTGTTCCTTTCAAAAAATTGGTTCTGTACGGGAGTTGAAGGTATTAGTCTAAATAAAA
>CAZTDB010000385.1:0-1325 GCA_964612385.1 uncultured Ignavibacteriaceae bacterium | reverse complement strand
GACGGCTACAAAATGACTGCTCGTCTTGCCGGCTTAACTGTACAACCGACAAAAATTGATTTCAAAGAAGAGATAAAAGCAGTCACCTACCATCAATTGGAAATAAAAAAAGTAGACGGCAACTATACAACTCGAATTGTTTTTGACATTTAGTACTTTCCTTTTATAATAATATCATATCAGAAACTATTGTTGGCAAAACTATGCAAATAAGCGGATATGAATTAAATAAAATAACCGACTATCTCTGGGAAGTTCCTAAGCAAGGCAATATGCTTGTACCGGGAAGAATTTACACTACAAAAGAAATGCTTGAAGGTACTCTTCGCAATGACGAAGCTATTAAACAAGTTGTAAACGTAGCACATCTACCCGGAATTCAAAAATACAGCTTAGCAATGCCCGATATTCATTGGGGATACGGCTTCCCTATCGGCGGTGTTGCCGCAACCGATATTAATGAAGGAGTGATTTCTCCCGGCGGCGTTGGATACGATATTAATTGCGGAGTTAGATTAGCAGGTACTTCTCTGAGCTTTGATGAAGCTAAACCCAAGATTAATAAACTAATTGAAAATCTTTTCAAAGATATTCCCACAGGAGTCGGAGCTGGCGGTGCAATCAGGAAACTTTCACCAAAAGAGATAAAACAAATATTAGTAAAAGGAAGTCAATGGGCGGTTGAGCAAGGCTTCGGCGATGAGCAGGATATTGAATTTACCGAGGAAAAAGGGAAATTAGCCGATGCAGAACCGGATGTTATTTCGAGCAGAGCTATTGAACGAGGACAAGATCAAGCAGGTACGCTGGGTTCGGGAAATCATTTCGTGGAAGTTCAGTACGTGCGCGAGATCTTCGATGAGGAGGCGGCCCGTGCGTTCGGGCTCAGGCGAGGCCAGGTCACAGTGTTGATCCATACCGGCTCCCGCGGGCTGGGGCACCAGGGGTGCACGGACTACCTGGATATCATGCAGAGTGCCATGAAGAAGTACGGGATCCAGGTTGTGGACAGACAGCTGGCCTGTGTGCCGATCAGATCCCCCGAGGGGAAACGCTACCTGGGAGCGATGGCGGCAGCGGCGAATTTCGCGTTTGCCAACCGTCAGATGATCACACACTGGGTCCGGGAAGCATTTCGCCGCGTCCACGGCCTTGATGATGTAAGGATCGTGTACGACGTTGCTCATAATATTGCAAAGATGGAGGAGCACAGGATCGGCGGAGCGATGAAGCGTGTACTGGTGCACCGCAAGGGCGCGACGCGTGCGTTTCCGCGGCATCGGCCGGAAATCCCGAAGGAGTATAGGGAAGTCGGACAGCCCGTC
>CAZTDB010000384.1:0-3408 GCA_964612385.1 uncultured Ignavibacteriaceae bacterium | reverse complement strand
AATTTACTGTTTGAATTAGGGATGCACGTGGTAACGGGAGGAAATCATACGTGGGATAAGCATCAATCACAGGATTATTTGAAGAAGGAACAACGTGTGCTGCGCCCGCTTAACTATCCAAAGGGAACGTATGGAAATGGATTTTATGTAGCCGAAACTAAGAAGGGAAAAGCCGCCGTTCTAAATTTGCAGGGAAGAACTTTCATGGCTTCAATAGACTGTCCCTTCAGAAGCGCTGAATGGATTATACCCAAACTTAAATCTGAGACGAAGATAATCTTAATTGATTTTCATGCCGAAGCTACTGCCGAAAAATTAGCAATGGTTTATTTTTTAGATGGCAAAGTAAGTGCGATAGTCGGAACACACACACACATTCAAACCGCAGATGAAAGAATCTTTCCGAATGGAACAGCTTATATCACAGATGTTGGAATGACCGGTCCCTATGATTCCGTAATCGGGATGAAGGCGCAGGCAGCTTTGAACCGCTTTTTATACCAAACGCCGCAGAAATATGAAACTGCCACGGAAGATGTTCATCTATGCGGAATCCATTTTAAAATTGATCAGGAGACCGGGAAAGCTGTAGAAGTTGAGCGAATTCTTTTTCCTGAATTCATTCGTAAGCAAGAGTAGTAAAAATGATATTAATCGATGGTAAAAAAGTTGCAGCCGAAATTAAAAGCGAATTAAAAAAGCAAATTGATGAACTATTACTTGCAGGTAAAAATACACCGGGTTTAACTGCTGTTTTAGTCGGTGAAAATCCTGCCTCCGAGATATATGTTTCAAGCAAAAGCAAGGCATGCGCTGAGATCGGGATGCGAACTAAGACTGAAAAGCTTCCCTCAACTATAAACGAAGAAGAATTAATTTCTTTAATTAAAGAATTAAATGACAATACCTCCGTAAACGGGATATTAGTACAGCTTCCGCTGCCTAAGCACATTAATGAAAATAAAGTCATCGAATCTATTTCCCCTAATAAAGATGTAGACGGATTTCATCCAATCAATATGGGTAATCTTGTAATAGGTAAGGATGGATTTGCTCCGTGTACTCCTGCCGGAATTCAGGAATTATTAATGCGTTACAAAATCGAAACAAAAGGAAAGCACCTGGTAGTTTTAGGAAGAAGTAATATTGTAGGAAAACCGATAGCAAACTTGATGCTTCAAAAAAAAGCTGATGCAAATTCAATCGTTACAATTTGTCACTCGGCAGCTAAGGATTTAAGTTATTATACAAAGATGGCAGATATTCTAATTGCTGCTATCGGTCAGGCAAATTTTGTTAAAGGCGAAATGGTTAAGGATGGTGTGGTAGTTATCGATGTTGGGATAAACAGAATAGAAGATAAAACTAAAGCGAAAGGCTACCGGGTGGTGGGTGATGTTGATTTTGAAAGTGTTGCAAAAAAAGCTTCATTCATAACCCCGGTTCCCGGAGGAGTTGGACCTATGACGATAGCAATGTTGTTAAAAAATACATTCAAAGCATACACAATGTATGGTGAATAATATGGAACATACGATTTCAAATCTCGATGTCTCACCTGAGTTTCTCGAAAAAACTTTAAGGGATTTTTATTGCGAAGAAGAAAGCTGTAAGGGATGGGAAACTAATGTTATTACCCAACCAAAGACAGTAAAAAATTTAATGGGAGTGGGTGCTGAACGTATTGCTGCAGGTTTGGGAGTCGGTGAAAAGCTGCCTGATCAAAATTTAGCAGGAAAGATTGACCATACATTATTAAAACCAGATGCAACGGAAGATGAAATCATCCTATTATGTCAGGAAGCAATTAAATATAGTTTTGCTTCGGTGTGTGTAAACCCTTCATTTGTTCCCCTTTGCAGCCGATTGCTTAATTCGAGCGAGGTGAAGGTTTGTACTGTAATTGGTTTTCCGCTTGGCGCTAACACCACTGAAGTGAAAAGATTTGAAGCTGAACAGGCAATCTATAACGGTGCCGAAGAGATTGATATGGTGATGAATGTTGGTCAGCTAAAGAGCAAAAATTATGGATATGTATTCAACGATATTCAGCAAGTTGTACTTGCCGCAAAAAAGCATAACGTGGTATGCAAAGTAATTCTTGAAACTGCTTTATTAACAGATGACGAAAAAGTAAAGGCATGTGTTATTTGTAAAGATGCCGGAGCGGATTTTGTAAAAACATCCACCGGATTCAGTAAAGGCGGTGCTACCGTTGGAGACGTTGCTTTAATGAAATATGTAGTCGGCAGTGCAATCGGTGTTAAAGCGTCAGGCGGTATTCGTTCGCGCCAGGATGCCGAAGCAATGATAGCAAGCGGTGCCGATAGAATTGGTGCCAGTGCGAGTGTTAAAATTGTAATCGGAGAAAAATCTGAAAGTAACTATTAGTTTGCGATGGTTTTAGATGTGATTGTATGCAAAACGGACGATGGTTTTACGGCAGAGGTTCCTTCGCTGAAAGGATGCGAGTGCTGGGCACATAATGAAGATTCGGTATTGGAAAAAACTATCGAGTTAGCCGCATTCTATTTAAATACCGATATAAAAAAATTTAAGCTCGATAAAGCGAGAAGCTTTAAAAGTAAAACTATTTACAAGCTTGTTTTTAATAAGTCAGAGCAGTGAAACAATTTAAATCGGAGAAAAGGCTAAATAAAATATCTGCTGTTTTAAGAGCAAGGCAAAGCTCGCTAAGAGTTGTGCTGGAAAATATTCACGATCCGCATAATGTAAGTGCTATCTTTAGAACCTGCGATTCTGTTGGGGTACCGGTAGTTTCTCTAATTTACAATCAAGAAAAATTTCCGGGGATAAGGAAAAAATCCTCTGCATCAGCATTCAAGTGGGTGGAGAAAGAAAAATTTAAAACCGTTGATGGATGCTATCAATCTTTAAAAGAAAAAGGTTTTAAGATATTTGCCTCAACATTAAGCACTGAAGCAAAAGACCTGTATAAGCTTAATCTCACAGGCAAATCGGCAATAGTGCTTGGGAATGAACATAGAGGAGTATCACCCGAAGCAGCGGAACTTGCTGATGAAAAATTTTTCATTCCCATGTTCGGAATGATTCAAAGCTTAAACGTATCTGTAGCAGCCGCAGTTATTCTTTATGAAGCCTTGAGACAAAGGTTAAAGAAAAATATGTATTCAGAAAACCAGCTAAGCGCAAAAGAGATTGATGAATTAATTGAAATTTGGTGCAGGAAGTAGCGCTGCTGGAAGCGAAGGGATTACAAAATTTCAAGATTGCAAGTTTATACCGAAAGTATCCTTTGGGACGAGATTGATTTACTAACTCACGTTACGCAGAAAATTTCGTTTATATGAAAAACTCTCATATGAGTCCTTTGGACATCCCCCTCTCCCCTGCACAGCATCCTTCGGACTTCTCTTACCAAGAGAA
>CAZTDB010000383.1:0-3417 GCA_964612385.1 uncultured Ignavibacteriaceae bacterium | reverse complement strand
TTGAGTACTGTCATTTCGAACGTCGGAACGATCCTTCGGAAAGAGAGAAATCTTTTGTTACGGCGCTGATAAGATTTCTCAGTCGAGGACTCCTTCGAAATGACAAGTTGGATTTGTTCTTTGAGTACTGTCATTTCGAACGTCGGAACGATCCTTCGGAAAGAGAGAAATCTTTCGTTGCGGCGCTGATAAGATTCCTCACTCGAAGACTCATTCGGAATGACATGTGTGTGGTGAGTACTCGTTTAGAATGACAGGGTGATAGTGTTGTTAGTGCATTGTCATGTCGAACGTCGGAACGATCCTTCGGAAAGAGAGACATCTTTCATTGCGGCAGTGTTAAGATTTCTCAGTCGAGGACTCCTTCGAAATGACAAGTTGGATTTGTTCTTTGAGTACTGTCATTTCGAACGTCGGAACGATCCTTCGGAAAGAGAGAAATCTTTTGTTACGGCGCTGTCAAGATTCCTCACTCGAGGACTCGTTCGGAATGACAGTTAGTGGTGAGGATTTACTCGGAATGACAGTGTGTGGTGAGTGTTCGGAATGACATGATGTGGTGAGGACTCACTCGAAATGACGCAAAATTCATAAATCTGTTGCACCTGCGGCACTGATAATGCGAAGTAAGTATCTAATTTTTATCAAACATTTATTGAAAATGTTCAGCTAATGAACTATTTTCTCATTGAATATTCTAAGTAAGTTGCTTTTCATCGGGCGTAAGCGAATCGGCAACTTCCACCATAATTTACAATCATTAACTTTACCAGAGGGCTGAGCTATGAGTATAGTTAATATGTTTATCTGTATTATTCCAGATCCAACCTATGAAAAGACCGTTCTTCATGTAAAAGTCAATCAATGAAATGATAAGAAGAGTTCTTTATGAATTCATTTACAAAAGGCGTTTTAGTTTGGTCTATAGTTTTTATTTTTTCCATCCCTTCGGTTTTCGAATGGACTGCCAAGGCTGCTAGTTCTTCAATCGACGACGGAATTAGTAAGTCAATTGACGGAAGCAGTAATATATATGCTTCGGCAAGTATTCAAGGTACAACAGATTTTGAGCCTAACACCGCAGCAAAAAATTACTCCAACGCCGGCAATATAAATTTCTTCACTCTAAAGAGTATGAATGCTGTCATCGATATTATCTCTATTGATGCAGGTATCCTCTATTCACAGGATTTTAATTCTTATCTCGGAACTAGTAACACTATTCCGCAGGGGTGGAGTGTCGCGTTTGGAGCTACCCAGGTCTTTAAAGATACAGGAAACGGAAGCAGCTCTACAGGAGGAGCCTGGGCTTATGGTTCATCACCCGATTTTTCTTTTGGCGCATTACGAAGCGGAACAACGGGAAACATAACTTTAAGCGTTAATTTTATTAATAACTCCGGCACTGCAATTGAAAAATTGACATTAAGCTGGAACTATGAACAATGGCGTTATGCTAATACCTCAGGTTTTAACGTATCAGGTACAGGTGCTCTTGCAGGTAACGCCGATTTAGATGCACTTGATTTTGCAGGAGTTTCAAGTGGAACAAACGGCGTTGTATCTATTACCCCTATTTTAATTACTTTAACAAATTTGAATATAGCTGACGGAGAAGAGTTCGGTATAATGTGGGTTACAACCGATGTGAGCGGAGGCGACAATGGAATTTCGATAGATGATTTTAGTTTGACGGTTAACTTTGCACCTGTGTTAGCATCAATAGAAGGCACAGCATTAAACTATACGGAAAATGACCAGCCGACGATAATTACCGGCACAACAACAATTTCTGATGCAGACGACGCTGACATAGAAAGTGCAGTAATTCAAATAACCGGAAATTATCAAAACGGTGAAGATGTTCTAAGCTTTACCAATCAAAATGGAATAACCGGAAATTTCACACCGGCAACGGGAATGATGACATTGACGGGAACATCGTCATTAGCAAATTACCAAACAGCGTTAAGAGAAGTTAAATATTCCAACACAAGCGATAATCCGAACACATCAACAAGAACGGTAAGCTTTACTGTAAATGACGGAGATGCAAACAGCAATACGGTTAACAGGCAGATAAATATTACAGCAATTAATGATCCCCCTGTTTTAGCCGGAATGGAAGGCACGGCGTTAAACTATACGGAAAATGACCAGCCGACGATAATTACCGGCACAATAACAATTTCTGATGCAGACGACGCTGACATAGAAAGTGCAGTAATTCAAATAACCGGAAATTATCAAAACGGTGAAGATGTTCTAAGCTTTACCAATCAAAATGGAATAACCGGAAATTTCACACCGGCAACGGGAATGATGACATTGACGGGAACATCGTCATTAGCAAATTACCAAACAGCGTTAAGAGAAGTTAAATATTCCAACACAAGCGATAATCCGAACACATCAACAAGAACGGTAAGCTTTACTGTAAATGACGGAGATGCAAACAGCAGCACGGTTAACAGGCAGATAAATATTACTCCGGTAAATGATCCGCCTTTTTTGCAAGTAAACAACGGCACAATAACGAATGAAGGAGAAAGTGTAACGATATCGAATAGCAGCTTGTTAACTGCAGATGCCGATAATGCAGCATCGGAGATAACTTATACAATTACAGCTTTACCCGTTAACGGAATTTTATACCTAAGCGGAAATCCAATTTTATTAAACGGAAATTTTACTCAAGAAGATATTAATAACAATCTTATTACATATACGCACAACGGCAGTGAAACAACAAACGATTTCTTTCTATTCGATGTTAATGATCCATCGGGTGAGGGGTCTGCTGAAGAAATTTTCAATATTACAATCATTCCGGTGAACGATCCTCCTTTTCTATCGGAAATTGAGAACACAATTTTAAGCTACGAAGAAAATGAAAATCCGGTACAAATAACCAATACCATAAAGATAACCGACGCAGATGATGTGAATATTGAAAGCGCAACGATTCAGATAAGCAGCAATTACCAGGAAAATGAGGATATATTAATCTTCGATGCCCTTCAACCTTTGTCAGGTTTTAAAGTTGATAAAATTACCGGCATACCGCTCCAATTGAAGAGTAAAACAAATTTCATAAATCAGAACGGAATAATATCTAAATGGAATGCATCTGAGGGAAAATTAACACTAAGCGGCACAGCAAGTCTTCATGATTATCAATCGGCATTACGTTCCATTAAATACTATAATTATTCAGATAACCCATCGGCAGAGGTAAGAGTAATATCGTTTATCGTTTACGATGGCGAGCAGAACAGCAATACGATCTCACGTTCATTGAGCGTTACTCCGGTAAATGATCCTCCTGTAATCTCACCGACTGCCGATATCGTTGTAAGACAATTAGGAGCTGTTTCTGTAGAAGTTAATATCACTGATCCGGAGAATGATCCAATT
>CAZTDB010000382.1:0-3437 GCA_964612385.1 uncultured Ignavibacteriaceae bacterium | reverse complement strand
GAGGTTTAATTGTATCTCCGCCTAAAAGCGGTAAAACTATTTTACTTCAAAAAATTGCCAACTCAATTACACGTAATCATCCTGAAGTTAAATTAATTATTCTGTTGATAGATGAACGTCCCGAAGAAGTAACGGATATGGAACGCTCGGTTAAAGGCGAAGTAATAAGTTCAACTTTCGATGAGCCGGCAGAGCGCCACGTTCAAGTAGCCGATATGGTAATTGAAAAAGCTAAACGTCTTGTTGAGGCTAAAGAGGATGTAGTTATTTTATTAGACAGCATAACACGACTTGCCCGCGCTCATAACATTGTAGTTCCGCACAGCGGTAGAATCCTTTCCGGCGGTGTCGATTCGAATGCTTTACACAAACCGAAAAGATTTTTCGGTGCTGCGCGAAACACGGAAGATGGCGGCAGCCTCACGATTATCGCAACAGCTTTGATTGATACAGGCAGCAGAATGGACGATGTTATTTTTGAAGAGTTTAAAGGTACAGGTAATATGGAGCTTGTGCTTAACCGCGACTTAAGCGATAGAAGAATTTTCCCTGCGATCGATGTTAACCGCTCCGGGACAAGAAGAGAAGACTTATTAATGAAAGAGGATGAAATTGCTAAAGTCTGGATACTCCGAAAAATCCTTAGCGATTTTTCACCCGTTGAAGCGATGGAATTTCTACTTGACAAGATGAGAGGCACAAAAAATAATAAAGATTTTCTCAACAATATGAATAACTAAGCAGAAAGATGTCAATAGGGAAACCCGCTTACTTCTATCTAATCATAAGTATATTTTTTCTTCTTGCAATCAGTGCCAATGCTCAGAGGGATACAACGACTTATCAGTGGCCCTACAGCCCGATGACAACCCAGCCAACAATCGGAGGCACATTTGGTGAATATCGCAGCACGAGCGCAGCCGGTCATTATCACAACGGTACTGATATGTCAGGACCTGCAGGTAAACCTGTGCTCGCGGTTTTACCGGGAGTTGTTGCAGTAGCTTTTGATGACGGAGGCACAGGATACGATTCATACGTCAGAATAACTTCCACAATAAGTGGTCAGACAAAAAACATGACCTATTACCACACCAGACCAACCGTTTCAGTCGGTCAGACGGTTGGTGTTGGGCAGCAGATTTCAACCGTTGCCATTGACCATGTGCACTTAATTGAATATCGAATTGGAACTTCTTCTTTATCAGGCAACCAGATTAATTCACTTCGTCCTGAAGGAGGTATTTCAATATATAATGATATTTGGAAACCTCACATTCGTTTCGTTAGATTCCAGCTCGATAACAGCGACCGTCAGGTTCCGGCTAATAGTCTCGGAAGCAAAATAGATATAATTGCACACGTCGAGGAAGTAAGCGGAACATCTTCTGCTGCGCTAAATAACGGTACCTATAAGCTTGGTTACAAAATATTATCAGCCGATACTCAAACTGTAGTCTATAATCCTCCCGATAACGGATTAAGATATGAGTACTACAACTTACCGGATAATTCTTATGTGAATGTTAATTACTATCAACCTGAATCGAATACAAGCAGACACGTTTATATCGTAACAAACGGCACAGGTGCATCAAACGTTTCTTCAACAAGAGTTGTTCAGAACAGTTATTGGGATGTTGACAGCTTTCCTTACGGCGATTACGTTGTAATGGTGTTTACCGAAGACACGCGGGGAAATACCGACACTGTTTATGTCCCGGTTACTACCACTGAAATAGATTTAATTCCACCCGCAACACCTGATTTAAAATATATTGTTCAATCAGCGGTTGACTCATTTTCCATTGCTTGGATTCCGCCTCAAGACGATGATCTTAACGGTTACAGGTTGTTTTACAGTCTTACCGGAAGCAATTATCAGCTTAGAGATAATGAGAATGTTTTAACTTCCATTTTCGATTACTATACCTACTATTATACGAACACTGCCGCTCTCTATTTGAAATTAACATCGGTTGATAATGCCCCAGTTCCGAATGAAAGCGAGCAATCGGATGTTTACGGAATACGAATGCTTAATGACGGAAAGAAAATATTAATCGTTGACGGTTTTAACCGTTACGGCGGGAGCGGAAGCTGGAAATTACCATACCACGATTTTGTAAGATATCATGGAGAAGCTTTCAACCTGAGCTTTGAATCTTGTTCGAATGAATCGATCATTTCGGGTGAAATAAAATTGACCGATTATGAGGCAGTTATTTGGATACTGGGCGACGAATCCACAGCCGATAAAACTTTCGATAATACTGAGAGAGTTAAGGTTGCGGAATATTTAGAATCCGGAGGAAAACTTTTTGTTAGCGGTTCCGAAATTGCCTGGGATTTAGAAGGTGCATCATCTGCCACTCCGCAGCAAACACAATTTTTGAGAGATTATCTAAAAGCAAAATTCGTTCAGGATAATGCAAACATTTACGGAGTTTACGGCGAAGACGGAACTGCTTTTGAAGGACTGGGATTTGGTTACGGAGTTGTAAGTCAAGGTTCACCTTACCCTGAAGATTATCCCGATGTAATTGATACCGTTGGGGGAAGCATTCCTGTATTGAAATATAATCGTATTGTGATTGCCGGTATTGCATACACAGGAACTTTTGGTAATTCAGATAAAACAGGTCAATTGGTTTACTTTGGATTTCCATTCGAAACGATTTGGCCCAAGGATGCAAGAGTAAATGTAATGACCTCAATCTTAAATTATTTTAATATGTTAGAACCTGTGAGTGCTAAACTTGATGATTCGCAAGCTGATAAATTTTATCTTTCACAAAACTATCCCAACCCGTTTAACCCAAGCACAATTATAAATTACCATATTCCCAATATGCATGGACTGAGTTCCTCATCTTTACGGCATGTAACGCTTAAAGTTTATGATGTATTAGGCAGAAAAGTAGAAACTTTAGTAGATGAGATCAAAGAACCGGGCAGCCATACAGTTGAATGGAAGCCTGGTTCACTTTCCAGCGGAATTTATTTTTATCAACTGCGCGCAGGTGAATTTCAGCAGACAAAGAAGATGCAGTTGATTCGGTAAGAAATCAGAATTCAGAAGTAAGCAGGCAGAAGTCAGGACAGGTCAAATTGATTCTAAAATTTGTGGAATAATTGCTGTTACTTATAAGCCCCGGAAATTCATTAAGTATTAAAGTGATGCGATAAAGATTCTAAAAAAATAATCGCTTACGAGTAATCCTTGATGCAATGTTCTTCAATTTACACTTATAATCTTGCATAATACCTTTAGAATTTAAAATTAATTATGGCAGGTCAACATGAAACCATTAATTTTATTTATAACTACCCTAACATTTTTCTGCAATGTTCATGCTCAACATTTGCAGCCGCATGCCGGCGGAGGACATAATCCTCAATCGGAAACTATACCTTGTTTAAGTGAACACCAAAGG
>CAZTDB010000381.1:0-3457 GCA_964612385.1 uncultured Ignavibacteriaceae bacterium | reverse complement strand
TGGCAAACACTTAACAAACATTATCCTGACAGTTTTTCTTGTTCTTAGCTTTGTCGGTCTTAGATTGTATGCGATAATGTTTATAAGTGATAGGGAGTATGAAAATAATTTATAGTTCAGTTTCTTAAGAGAATACGTGAGTAAATAATTTTTTTAGAATAACTAAACAAAGTTCATAAAACAATGAATGATAAATCTCTGGTAATTATACCTACATATAATGAGCTTGATAATATTCAAAAATTGATTCCGGATATTTTAGGCAGAGATCAAAGCCTGGATATTCTTGTTGTAGATGATAACTCACCCGATGGAACGGCTGATTATGTAAAAAAACTCAGCAATTCTCTTGAAAGAGTAAAATTGATCAAGCGAGAAAAAAAAATGGGGCTTGGCACCGCCTATATAGAAGGATTTAAATTTGCCCTGGCGAACGGTTATAATTATGTATTTGAAATGGATGCCGATTTTTCGCATGATCCGCGCGAGCTAAAAAAATTCTTAAGAAAAATAAAAGAATATGATCTTGTATTAGGCAGCCGCTACCTTACGGGAGTTAACGTAGTAAACTGGCCTATGCGCCGTTTGCTGTTAAGTTATTTTGCCAATCTCTATACAAGAATTATTACAGGCATGCCCGTTAAAGATGCTACAGGCGGATTTAAATGTTTCAAAAGAGAAGTTCTTGAAGCAATAAATTTAGACGAAGTGAAATCTAATGGTTATTCATTCCAAATCGAGATGACATTTAAAGCCTGGAAAAAAGGATTCCGCATCGGTGAAATACCGATTATCTTTATTGACAGAGTAAAAGGCACTTCCAAAATGTCGAAAAAGATAGTTCGTGAAGCCGTGCTTATGGTGTGGAAGCTAAGACTAAAAAGCATATTCGGAAAACTTTAAGGTGATTGTAAATTGGACCTCTCCATTATTATAGTAAATTACAATGTAAAAGAGTTCCTGCAGAATCTGCTTCATTCAATCTACAAAGCTGCCCGGTCTCTTAACCATGAGATAATTGTTGTAGATAATGCCTCCGACGATGGCAGCGTTGAATTCATCAAAGAAAATTTTCCCGAAATCATATTGATTGCAAACAGCAAAAATCTGGGCTTTAGTAAAGCTAATAACCAGGGGCTTGCAATTGCAAAAGGAAAGTACCTTCTTCTATTAAATCCCGATACGCTTGTTAGAGAAGATACTTTTACTGAGATGATAGAATTCTTTAAAAAAAATGAACAAGCCGGTTTAGCAGGATGTAAAATTCTTAATCCCGACGGAACACTTCAGCTCGCTTGCCGAAGAGCATTTCCCGGACCCTGGACTTCGTTCTGTAAGGTAACAGGATTAAGTACGCTGTTTCCTAAAAGCAGATTATTTGCACGTTATAATCTTACTTATCTTGATGAAAATAAAACCTACGAAGTTGACGCAATCTCCGGTTCATTTATGATGATGAAGCGCAAAGTGTATCAGGAAGTCGGCGGTTTTGACGAACAATTCTTTATGTACGGCGAAGACCTCGATCTTTGCTACAGAATTCAGAAAGCAGGCTATAAAGTTTTTTATGTCCACTCAACACAAATAATTCACTACAAAGGTGAAAGCACAAGAAGAAGCAGCTTGGACGAAACAAAAATTTTTTATGATGCTATGCATCTGTTTGTTAAGAAGCATCTGTCAAGCACTTTCATTGTTGAAGTTATTTTAAGATCTGCTATCGGCTTTCGAAAATTTTTCGCTTTTATGGGGAAGCGAAAGCTGGTTATTCTTTCGATTTTGCTGGATTTCATTTTATTTAATCTTTCTCTGCTTTCTGCCGAAAAGATTTATCAAAGGTTTAGCCATTGGTCAGGATTTCCGGAATTCAACTTCCCTATAATTTTTACAGTTCCTGCTCTGATACAAATAGCTGCTTCAGCATTTTTAGGAGTGTATAAAAAAGATTCGCTTTCAATCCTAAGAAATTTTGGTGCAATTGTAGTGGGATTCTTTTTATTATCATCCCTTACATTTTTCTTTAAGCAGTTTGCTTACAGCCGTGCCGTTATAATAATTACTTATGCAATTTTGTTTTTTGTGCTAACAGGTTGGCGGGTAATTCTTAAACTATTTTTTAAGGTGGGGGTAAAAGACATAACGATTACCGGCAGACACGCACTGATTGTGGGAACAAATAGTCATGCAGTTAAGCTGGCAAAAAAATTAAAACAAAAACATCCGGAGTATCATAACATAATTGGTCTAATAGGCTTTACGGGCAAGGACATAGGAAAGGTAATAGATGAAATAGAAGTAATAGGCACAATTGAAAACCTTGTAAAGGTAATCAGGGAAAAAAAAGTTGGCGAAGTAATATTCTCTTCGGAAGAATTATCCTATAACCAGATGATGTCGATTGTAGCTTCGTGCCAGGATGAAAATGTTGAGTTTAAGTTAGTAGGAACAAATATGGATTTTCTTGTCGGGAAAACATCGGTTTCTTTGTTGGATAATATTCCGCTGATTGAAATTAAATATAACATATCCAGTCCGCTGCTAAGGATCATCAAAGCTGCATTCGATTATGGATTGGCTTTGTTAGCTTTGTTTTTTTTATATCCTTTCATATATTTCAATACGCGCATCAAGGGTAGAAAAAGTGAGTTCAGCGCATTTGTTTTAAAAGTTCCTCAAATATTTACAGGAAAGGTAAGTTTTGTAGGTCCGCAGAATGCACAATCATCCGGCAAATTATTTTTAGGAAAAAAAGGGCTTACGGGTTTATGGTATTTAGAGGAAACCGAATCTGCGGATTCGGAAAAATTAGATATCTATTATGCAAAAAATCAAAATATTTGGTTAGACCTTGAAATTTTAGGAAAAACGTTAATTAAAATGTGGGGCAGATAATCTTTATATGGCAAAAACAATTTTAGATTTCGAAAAACCAATTTATGAACTTGAAGCTAAACTTGAGGAGATGAGAAAGTTGTCTGATAATCTTGATATTGACAAGGAGATTGTTAAGATCGAGGAAAAGGTTAAGCAATTGAAGGAAGGGATATACAAAGACCTTACGCGCTGGCAAAGAGTTCAGCTCGCAAGGCATCCCGACCGCCCTTTTACCTTAGACTATATCTACAACATAACCGAAAATTTCATCGAGCTTCACGGTGACAGGCTTTTCCGCGATGATAAAGCAATCGTGGGCGGCTTTGCTCAGCTTGCCGAATATAAGGTGATGATTATCGGGCATCAGAAAGGCAGAGATACAAAAACTAATCTCTACCGGAATTTCGGAATGTCCAATCCTGAAGGTTACCGTAAAGCATTACGCTTTATGAAGCTTGCCGAAAAATTTAACAAGCCCGTAATTACTATGATCGATACTCCGGGTGCATTCCCCGGTTTAGAAGCCGAAGAAAGAGGACAAGCCGAAGCAATCGCAAAAAATTTATTCGAGATGAGCAGGCTG
>CAZTDB010000380.1:0-3458 GCA_964612385.1 uncultured Ignavibacteriaceae bacterium | reverse complement strand
TTCAGCAGCATCAATCATATTTCCTGTTAAAATGTATTCCGCTGCCCTGCCGGAACCAATCAAGCGCGATAATCTTTGTGTTCCGCCGTAACCGGGAATTATTCCAAGGTTTACCTCAGGCTGACCGAATTTAGCATTCTCGCTTGCCAATCGTATGTGACATGCTAATGCTAATTCACATCCACCGCCAAGAGCAAAACCATTTACCGCGGCTATTACCGGCTTTTCAAGATTTTCTATCAAGCTGAAAACGGCCTGACCGGATTCGGCAAACTCTTTTCCGCTTAATGCATCAAGCTTATTTAATTCAGCTATATCGGCACCGGCTACAAAAGCTTTTTCACCGCTGCCTGTTATTATAACTACACCGGTTTTTTCATCATCCTTAAGCTGCAGAAATAAATCTTTAAGCTCTTGCATTGTTTCTGAATTTAATGCATTAAGCTTATCGGGACGATTGATCGTAACGATAGATATCCCGTCCCTCTTTTCGATTAAGATATTTTTGAATTCCATATTGCCCCTCAAATACTTATGTATAATGGTAATCTTACTTTTAAATCGAATGAAATGAATTGATTGCTTTGAAAATAATTATAGGCAGCAACCATCTCTAACATGAACATTGAGACTCCCACTCCCGCGCTCAAACCAAATTTAGAGCTTTCTTCTAAGTAGTTGCTTCTGCCGGTATTTAATTTGAATTGATGCAGCTTCTGATAATAAGTGAATGCACCGGCTACTTCAACCATCGGGATTAATAGCGCAATACTTTCAAGCAGCGGCGGAAAGAAAAATCTGATTCCCGCATGAACAGGTAAAGCGTTAGTAGAGAAGTTTGAATAATCGGTTGCCTGGTAAAAATCCTGCGAGCCGGGGAATTGTTCAAAACCAATTTTAGCATACGCAAAAAAAGGAATGTATTCATTATCGGTATAAGAAACCTCGATGTTAAATCCATAGCCAAGGTCGCATGAATTTGCAAAGTAACTGATCGGAAGGCGCGGTCCTACTCCAACAGCTAAAAAGATTCCTGTTGCTTTTTCAGCAGGAGGTGAAGAAGCATAAGTGCATTGGAGAGATATTAGCAGTATGGATAAAAGTATTTTTTTCATTTGTAAAAAAATTTCTGAGCTAAGATACAAAATATAAAGTTACGGTGAAATCAGTGTTGTACGTTTCGATTTAGTAACTCATGTTCCGCAAGTGAGTGAAAACCTCGGAGGTTTTGTCTATTAGTATATTCTTAAACTTGTTTTTTGATTTATAGTTACAAATATTTTCGTAAAATCATTCATTTCCGAAGGATCGTTCCGAGAAACCTCGGAGGTTTCTGATTCTGCATAACATGAGTAAATAAGATAAATGATAGTAAAAATATCATTACAAATAATAGAAGCAGCGGAATTAAGTATTGATGTAAATCTTTACTCGCCGTAAAAAATCCTTCCCACTCATAGTACCGGGAAGCAAACATTAAATTAATTATTTCTTCCGATTCGCTTCCAAATGCCAGAACAGCGCTCCATATTATCGTAAATAAGCTCAAAGAAATCCAATAAATATTTCTAAAGCGGATTATAAACAGCCAGACAATAACTACCACAAATGCGTACGACAAATAAACCGTAAAATGATGAGCTTCCTTCAGCGGAATTATCTCAAATAGAAAAAGAAGAATTAGAATTACAAAGGATGAAGCACTGCGCAAATATGAAACATCACGGTATAACAATAAAAACGCCGTGAGCATTAAAAGCTGTGGTAAATTCCATATCAAATAAATCGGATAATCTAAAATTGATGACAATCCAAATTCATAAAAATATTCTGGGTCACCAATTTCAATTACATTCAATAAGTAAAGAGAGCTAATGAGAAGCAGTGGTGGAATTAGAATTAAAAGCAGAAAAGGCAATCCGCTTTTATATTCAGGTGCGGTGAAATAATTTTTTATTGTTTGTAGATGTTCCTTCCTGAATGTAATTAGAATCGGCAGCACAAGACTTAAATGAAATCTGAAGCCAAGTAAGATTATGTATGTTTCTAATTCAAAATACTTTAATAAGAATCCCGCCGCATTAACTGCAGCAATTGCGATAATCAGCGGCAGGATTTTAACTTGTGAAGCCACAAATAACTACTCTTCTATTTCCATTTTTTTCAATTCTGTACCAACACCGTGCTTATAGACTAACTCTCCGCCGTGTTCGCCGGTTTCGTAAACGAAATAAAAGCCCACGATCGCAAGCACGAGAACTGCATATTTAAGGTATCCGGTAAACTTTTTCTTTAAAACCAAAACAGTCCTCATCACTAATAAGGCTGCAAAATACCACAATGTTATGTTTGCATAATCCTTATGTTCATTTATTGCACCGAACGGAATTATCGCCCCTTTTTCTTCCCATAGTTCAGCCACCTCTTCAGCTTGGTTGCCGGTTAGAACCGCTGCAACGGCTCCAAGTACACCTAGTAACAAAATTAGATGGGCTGCTTTTGAAAAAAATTCTTTATTAAACAAAACCCCTATTGCTTCTAACAATACATAAGTTGATAGTAGCGCTATCGCAAAATGAACAACCTTCGGGTGAAAATGGGCTAATAACTCCATGTTTCTTTCCTTCCATTTGTTAAAGAATATGTTTAATTAAATGGTTGTTTGAGACATTAACAATATTAATAAAAACGATAACTCAAAGTACATAATAACTTTTATCAATTCTTTATGAAAATCAGAAACTTAGAGCTAATACCTGAGTGCGGCGCAGCTGGTTTACCAACATGAGGTTGGCAACCAAAAATGTAAAAACAGTTAATGATTTAAGTTTTTTTTACACACCCCTCTGTCTTGGCTCGGCTAAGCCGAGACAGTTCCCCTTTTTTTGTAGCACAAACTAATATTCTGTTATACATTTTAGCCAAACCCGAAAATCTTCAGGGCGTTAAAAGCCTCTTACTTAATATCTTTATCTGGTAATAATTGTTTGAAATTCCTAATTGTAAGAATAGAAATTTTTTTAGGTTCAATGCGATAGATAATTCTATATTCACCTTCGAACACTTTTCGAATTTCCTAACTATTTGTTTCAGGAACTTTTCTTCCTCTTTCTGGATTCGTAGATAATGTTTCAACCTTCTTAAAAATTCTTCCAACCATTTTTTGAGCTGCTAAATTGTTATCAATTGCAATATACTCATAGACATCTTCTAATCTTTCAACTGCTAATGGAGACCAGGATATTCTCATAATTAAGGTCTCTTAGCAAATTTTTTCCTTATTTCTTTATGAGATATCTCCATTCCTTGACTAAGTTGTTCTTCTGCTAATTTTATATCTTCTATAACTTCTAATTTATCAACCATAGATTGATATTCCGATACATCTAATAATATTGCAGAGCTTTTCCCGTTTTGAGTAATAATTAAAGGTCTTTTGGTCTTCTAAACTTGGTCAA
>CAZTDB010000379.1:0-3465 GCA_964612385.1 uncultured Ignavibacteriaceae bacterium | reverse complement strand
TATGAAGCGGCTTATTAGCAACTAGTGGCACTATATCTTCCTTTAACAATAGTTTGAATACATCCGCAAACGGCTGCAGGACACCTTCCCAGCCTACTCTGTTAGGACCCAATCTGTCCTGTATCCACGCACTAATTCTTCGTTCAAAATAAACGAGGTAGGATACGGTCAGCATCATTATAGTAAAAATGATGAGAATCTTAATGAGTGTTACAACAATAATTTCAATATAGTTCATTTAATTCAAACTCCGGTTTCTTTATTTAGCAGCTGCTGAAGGTTCAAATTTAATTTTCGTGCCTGTGTCGCCAATTTTGTCATAATCCAATCCCTTGAAAGCATCGATAGAGGCAGCCATTTCTTCAAAAACTTTCTCCGCCATATCGTATTTCATTTTTTGTCCCATTACCGAAGCTATACTGGCGATGATTTTCCAGCTTGAACGGGCATCATACTTTTTGCCTTGTGCCCATCTATCATAGTGCGTTCCGAACTTATCGAGTCTGCTCATAGCCATTCCGTCCAAAGCTCTATCGAGTTCAAGTGTTGCTACGGCAGGTTTAAGCCGCTGAATAATTCCTTCGAAGTTAATGATTGTTCCATTTTTCTCTGCATAAGCAGCGGCGGGAAATACAACATCCGCAAGAGCAGTTGTTTTAGTGAACTTAACAGCACAGACAATTAATAAATCCAATTTTGCAAGAATATTTTCAAATTCGGAATTATTAGCAGCCAGGTCTTCTTCCATTATAAACAAAGCCTTGATTTTACCGCTATTAATTGCCTCTAAAATTCCGTTAAAGTCAAGAGTTGGTTTTAAATATGAATCCAAAATTAATTCTACTCCGAGTCTATTAGGTGTAATATCGTTTCGTTTAAGAATGTCATCACCAAAGGATGTATCTTCCTTTCTGAGGAAACCTACTTTTCTTGAACCAACTACCGACCTTGCGAATTTTGCAAGCATAAAATTATCTTCACATGATGCAAAGGGAGAAGCAAGAAAAGCTATCTCATCTTTTGAAAAAGATTTTAATTCAAATATTGCTGCCGAATATGCTTCATCCCATCCTGCCTTTACTAATTTACCTTCGCGTCTTACATGGGGTCCATCTACTCTATCATCGGCATTTACGGATTTGAATGTATTGATTCTTCCGTGATCACACATCCAATAACTGTTAACATCGGCATTAAATCGAGGTGTAAGCCGCAAGATTTCATTGTTACGCACCCATATTTCGATATTACAGCCGCGTGAACAGCCGGTGCAAATGGATTTTGTTGTCGACATTTCCCATACGCGTGCTTTGAATCTGAAATCTCTGTTTGTTAATGCCCCTACCGGACAAATATCGGTTGTGTTAAGTGAGTAAGGATTATCCATTTGCTCGCCCGGATATGTAACTATTGTAACTCTATCACCTCTTTGAACAAATGTCAGTTCAGGATCCTTTGCAATTTCTTCACAAAATCTTATACACCTTGAACAGGAGATACACCTTTCGGCATCAAACATTACGTAAGGACCAAGCTGAACTCTTTTATCTTTATGAACTTTTTCTTCGATAAAACGGCTTTCTCCCACACCGTGCTGATAAGCATAATCTTGAAGTTTACACTCACCCGCTTCATCGCAAATGGGACAATCCAAAGGATGATTTATCAACAAGAATTCCATTACTGCATTTCTTGCTTCAATAGTTTTTTCAGATTCGGTGTGAACTATCATTCCTTCGGCAGCCAGCGTTGAACATGCTATAACCAGCTTAGGCATTTTTTCAACTTCCACTAAACAAACGCGGCAATTGCCCGAAACAGATAAACTTGGATGCCAGCAAAAATGAGGGATAATTATTCCGTGTTCTTTTGCGGCTTCGATTATAGTCTGTCCGGGTTTGAATTCTATTTCTTTGCCATTTAAAACGAACTTAGGCATTTAGTTTCCTTATGGTAATTGCTTTACTAAATTATAAAAACATGTTAAAAAAATAAAAGAGGATTTGCTGTTTAGAAATCCTCTTTGATAAAGATTTATTTAATTATTGAATCAACAGGATGATACTCAAAATCAAACGCTTCGGCAACACCCTTGTAGGTAATTTTTCCGTCGATGCAATTTAATCCCCACTTAATCTCTTCATTAGTTCTGATAGCATCTTCATATCCTTTATTAGCAATTTCTACTGCATACGGCAGCGTAGCGTTAGTTAGCGCAAGCGTAGAAGTATGCGGAACAGCTCCGGGCATATTTGCTACGCAATAATGAAGTACTCCGTCTACAACATAGGTTGGGTTTTCGTGAGTAGTTGGTCTGCATGTTTCAATGCATCCGCCTTGATCTACCGAGACATCAACAACAACAGAGGCTTCTTTCATTAAGCCAAGCATTTCTCTTGTAATTAATTTAGGAGCTTTTGCACCGGGGATAAGCACTGCACCTATTACAAGATCTGCTTTTGGTAATGCCGCTCTAATATAATATTCATTCGACATCATTGTTGTTACATTTTTCGGCATAACGTCGTCGAGGTATCTCAACCTGTAAAGATTATTGTCAAAAATTGTAACACGAGCACCGAAACCAGCGGCAATTTTTGCTGCGTTGGTTCCCACAACCCCGCCTCCGAGTACCATGACTTCTGCCGGTCCCGTACCGGGCACACCGCCAAGAAGAATACCTCTTCCGCCCATTACTCTTTCAAGATATTTTGCACCTTCCTGGGGCGCCATTCTTCCCGCTACCTCACTCATTGGAATGAGTAACGGCAGCGATCGATCGGCTTTTTGTACAGTTTCATAAGCAATTCCCACACATTTATTCTTCATCATCGCTTCGGTCAATTCACGGCTGGCGGCAAAGTGAAAATAAGTCAAGACAATCTGCCCTTCTCTAATCATTGTATATTCATCGTTGATCGGTTCTTTTACTTTCATTATCATATCTGCTGCGGCATAAATTTCTGCTGCAGTAGATGCTGTTTCTGTACCAACTGCCTTATAATCTTCGTCCGTAAAACCACTTCCGATTCCGGCTTTTGTTTCAACAATAACTTTGTGCCCGTTTTGAATTAAAGTTTGCGCACCAACAGGCAGCAGAGCTACTCTGTTCTCGTTAGCTTTTATTTCTTTAGGTACCCCAATTAACATTTTACACCTCTTTTTTTATTCAGCTATGCGGCTGATTTTAGTAATGCATTATTTGATTTGATTATTACAGTAATGAAAGATTTTTCATCTAACAATTCGTTTGCTATCGATTGAATATCGGAAGACGTTACTGCATCTATGCTCTTGATTACTTCTTCCGTTGATTTTACTCTATTGAAATAAAGTTCCGACTGCGCCATTCGTATCATTCTATTTGATGTGTTCTCCAGACTGAGCAAAATATTTCCTTTTATCGATTCTTTCGCCTTTTTTAATTCGCGCTCTGAAATTTTAGTTGTTTTAATTTTATTGAAT
>CAZTDB010000378.1:3087-3475 GCA_964612385.1 uncultured Ignavibacteriaceae bacterium | reverse complement strand
CCTATGCCGGGATTTGTCCGAATGAATTCAGCGGCTGCACGCAATTTATTGATTCAACTTCCAGCATTTCGAAGAACCATTTGTTTAACGGCACGCTTGATAAAGATTTCAATGAAAATTGTGAACCAGACGGTTGGACTTGGGGATTACCTGTTGGGACTAACCTATGTACTGTTTCTCCGGCAGCTAAGAATACCTTGACACAAGATCCGGTTGCAATTCAAGGCGACACCATCTATGTCTTCGGTATTACCACTAAAGAGAAGTTGACAGGTTTGACCGGAACAAGTATTGAGATATCGGAATGTCCGGGTTATAAGTCTTATGATCATTCAATTGGAAATACTTATTGTAGTGGGAATACTACTCTTGCCTGTAATCATGGATC
>CAZTDB010000378.1:2130-3006 GCA_964612385.1 uncultured Ignavibacteriaceae bacterium | reverse complement strand
CAGCAGGTGACCAATTTTGTAGCACTAAAGGAGCTGGTAGTTGTACTTTCGTAAGTGATGATTCTTTTTATCTTCCACCTGATGCTTACCAAAATGATACCCGTTCCGTCGGCAGTATTCCGAATTTCCCGGAAAATGAAATTACTTATTCGGCAAGATTTGTTTTGAAAGACCCGCGAACTTGCAAGGTCACGGTTAAGATGCCTAATGTTAATATTCAAGACAAGATTAAAGAAATTTTTCTTCGTAAAGCCGCGGTTGATTATGTCTTGGAAAGTTCAGTTGACCGCTTAAGCTGTAACGGGGTTGTTGATTTAAACAATGAGTGTGTTTTGTTCAACGATCGCAGCCGCGTCAATTATAATGTCGGCGAGGATGATATCGGCTATCTGTCTTATGACGCGGATACCAGCGGCGTGCCGGTCAATAACGGCTTGCCGGTTCTTGACTGCGCCGGTCCTTGCGATTCGAATGTGGTTTTGAAAGTCCGGCCGGATCGCACTTGCGAAAGCTGGCTTTACTGCAAGTCGGCGGCGAAAGTGTTTGACGAAAAAGGCGGCGAACGAACGGAATGCTTGAGTCTGGGGCTTTGTAATTCGCTTGATGAAAGCGGCAATTGCAACAGCAATATATTGGTGACAACCGCCGACCCGAATAATCCGTTGATTGATAATCGATCTGATTTTTATCAGGATATCGAGCAAATTTCGAACCTCAGCGGTTTCAGTCGAGCCGGGTTTTACTTCTCTAACGCGCCGGTTCCATCGACCGACAAAGTTATCAAGGGTTATTTCCCATACGCGGAAATGACTCAGGAAGGCAGCTCGGCTTTGTTGGCCAACGGCAATTTTGAGACGGTGTTTGACAAACGCCGAA
>CAZTDB010000378.1:0-2049 GCA_964612385.1 uncultured Ignavibacteriaceae bacterium | reverse complement strand
AATCGGCTGGGCGCCGTTTGTGAACAGGGATATTACTCAAGACGCAGATGACGGGCTTGGGTGGATGCCTTTTAAATATATCGTTGAAGATGACCTTAGGATGGCGTATGAAGGAGCTTATTTGAAGCTTAATACTTCCTATCAGGTTGAAAGCAGTGAAGTTGACGTTGAAGAGAACGCGGAATATATCTTGTCTGGTTGGATTAACACTTTTAAATAATAAAATTATATCATAATCCTTTTTTGAAACAGAATTTATTTTGCCCGGAGTGCCTCACTCCATTTTGGTTGTTTTCCAGTTTGTTGAATCATCCGAAGCTGATTCTGCCGCAATCCTTTCAAGGGACTTTCCGGCAGCTCCGCCCCACGTTGAACGATATTTAAGCGAATCTATCATTCGGTTTAACGAATCCGAAATTTCTATTCTGTCACCGCTGTTATTAAGAGAAGGAATTGAAGTAATAATCACTTTGCTTATATCGCGGTAGAATGAAAATATATTAGAATCTTTGGCTACAACTACATACTCATCCGGTTTAATTATAAAATCTTTTGTAGTAATCGTAACTTTTGATGCATCATCAGCAATCTGATATTTTCTTAGATTAATCGTTTTGCTGCTCTTGTTAAAGATTTCAATCCACTCCGGCTCAGACGGAGCTGGCACATACATAATCTCGTTTATTACGAGATCGCCGCGAACTTCATTTATCTCAACTCCGTTTATATTGAAAATAAATTCGTTGTTATCAGTAAATTCGTCATTTACAAATTTTACATGAACAATAAATTGATTAACACCAAGAACCACGTTCTGTGTTGTAATCTGTAAAACCACGGACTGATCCGGCTCAAGTGATTGCAGCGGCAAATTTGGCTGCGGCACTAATTCAGCATCATCACCTATCGAATCAAAATTAGCATCGTGGAATAACCTTAATTCGAAATTCTCTGCTTTTAATCTTCCTAAATTTTTAATCGAAACGTTAAGTGTTAAACTTGAACCCGGCTCTACATAAGTTTTATTGCTAATGACAGAAAGTATTGAGAGATCGAAATCTTTTGGTGAAATTGAATTCACTTTGCCTGGGGTAGACTTATTTTTACTGACTGATGAACCCCAGTTGTTTGCATCCAGACTTGAGTAGGCAGCCGATTTTCTTTCGAGCGATTTACCCTCTGTATTTCCGCCCCATGAAGGGTTATACTTTGTGCTGTCGATCGTCCTTGAGTAAAGATCGCGCAATATTACATCGTCGCCGCTATTATTTAATGAAGGTAATGATCTGATTAACAATTTGGTTGTAATATTATGAATAGTACTTATAGTAGATTCTTTGCTTATAACAAGGTATTCTTTTGGCAATAACAAATAATCGCTGCTGGCGATTACAACCATAGCTGAGTTATCGCCAAGACGCCAGTTTCTTAAATTAATTGTCCGGGCAGATGGATTGTACAATTCTATCCATTCAGGTTCATCGCCGGTAGGGGCATACATTATCTCGTTTATCACAATTTCATTATATGCTGTAATCTTATCTGCAACTGTAATTTTATTTACTGTTTTATTGTTGGCGGGTTTTTCATCCGGCGTATAAGTTACTTGCCCAATAAAAATATAATCCCCCGGGTTGTTTGGAAAATATGATTTAGTAAATATGATTGAATCACCGACTGCCAAGTTATTATAATTTGCTGTAAAAATATTTTCGTTCTGCTGACCGGTTGAATCGGCATTGATATCGTAAAATATTTCAACAATAAAATTATTGACGGTTACGCGTCCTAAATTTTTTACAACAAAAGTAATAAACAGGGAATCTTGTGAAGTGCTAATTACCGGTAGATATTTATCGAATCGAATACTCAAATCATATTCGGTAGGTGATACAGAATTTTTCTTACCTGGAGAGCCATTTAATAATGTTGAATTTGCCCAATTTGATGCGGCATTGTCTTTATTGAGAATAATTTTTTCGTCTGAAATTCCAGCCGGGTTATTAGCAGAATATGTATAAGTATCTATTGTTTGACCGGCGGCGTTAA
>CAZTDB010000377.1:0-3483 GCA_964612385.1 uncultured Ignavibacteriaceae bacterium | reverse complement strand
AATATAACCGTTGGTGATATAGATAAGAGCACTTCAAAAAAAACTTTGCTTGAAGCAGGTTTAACTCCCAAAATTGCCGATGAAATTTATTACTTAACTTCACTGGCAAAGTTCGATGATAGATTTAGCATTCCGCCTGCTCACCGTGAACAAGCGCTTGAAATGCTAGAAAATACCGGCGACTTAAAAGGATCGACCGGATTTGGGATTAAAGCCGAACCAAAAAGAGGCGTATGAAAATGTTTAATTATGAATTATTAGCAGATGTATTTCTTTATCCTTCAGAAGATGTAAAATCTAAAGTTCTTGAAGCTCAAAATTATTTACGGAAAAATATTCCTCTTTTAGCTTATCATATGGAAGAGTTTACGGAGATAATAAAAAAAATACCGCTCACAGATTGGGAAGAAATTTACACACGCACATTTGATGTTCAAGCTGTAACAACGCTTGATGTCGGGTATGTTTTATTCGGTGATGATTACAAAAGAGGCGAGCTGCTGGTTAATTTGGGTAATGAACATAAAAAAGCAGGCAGCAATTGCGGAACCGAATTAGCCGATCATCTGCCTAATGTTTTGAGGTTGTTAGGCAAGATTGAAGATAAATCGTTAAAAGAAGATTTGATTAATCTTATTTTAATTCCCGCTTTGAGCAAGATGATTTCCGAATTCAACAGAGACAACTTAGCTGCTAAAGAAAGTATATATGAGAAACATCATCAAACTATCATTGAGCAAGATAGATCAACCCGGCTCATTTATCAAAAACCATTAATGGTAGTATTTGAATTGATGAAAATTGAATTTCCTAATAGGCTTGAATTGCAGCCGATTGAGAGCGGTTTTTCCGGGAAAATTTCAAACGAACTCGAAATAAAAAGTTGAGGATAGAAACATGGCATTTTACAATAACTTCTTTTTTATTGTTCTGCCTTACCTTGCAATTATAATTTTTTTGATAGGAACAATTTACCGCTTCAGAGCAGTGAAGTTTAATTACAGCTCGCTGTCATCTCAATTTTTCGAAACAAGGAAATTGTACTGGGGTTCAGTTCCGTTTCACTGGGGCATAGTGTTTTTATTTTTCGGACATTTGATAGCCTTTCTTGTACCCAGCTATGTTCTTCTGTGGAATCAGCAGCCGCTTCGCTTAGCAATATTAGAACTTACCGCATTTACTTTTGGATTAATGACGCTTATAGGATTGATAAATCTTTTTTATCGCAGACTGAGTAATGAGCACGTTCGTAAAGTAACTAACTATGCCGATATTGTTTTAGAAATTCTATTGCTCGCAGAAATAGTTCTCGGATTATGGATTGCCGTTGGATACCGTTGGGGTTCATCGTGGTTTGCTGTTGTACTTTCTCCTTACTTAAAATCAGTTTTCAATTTGAATCCGCAAATTGATGCCGTTGTAATGCTGCCGCTGGTAATTCAATTGCACATAGTATTTGCCTTCATAATTCTATTGATTATTCCTTTTACAAGATTAGTTCATCTGCTGGTATTTCCGTTGAACTACCTCTGGCGACCCTATCAAAAAGTTATTTGGAATTGGGACAGAAAGAAAATTAGAAATCCACAAACAAGCTGGACACTACACAAGCCAAAGAATAATTGAAGTGAAAAAACATGAATAAAAAAGTTACCTTTATGTCTCATAAAATTTTAATTCTAAATACTGCCGCATTCACAGTTTGTTTTGCTGCATGGATGATCAACGGAGTCTTAGTAACTTTTTTAGTCGATAACATGGTCGTTAATTGGAGTCCGATTGAGATTGGTTGGTTGATGGGTATCCCTGTTCTTTCCGGTTCAATTTTTAGATTGCCTGCAGGGATGTTGACTGATAAATATGGTGGTAAACCGGTTTTCGGCGGGCTGCTGATATTTGCTGCTATTCCGATGTATCTTCTATCCTTTGCCGATAATTATTTTTGGTTTGCTCTTTTAAGTTTTGGTTTCGGATTAAGCGGAATAAGTTTTGCAATCGGCATTGCTTATACTTCAGTATGGTATCCTAAAAACTGGCAGGGAAGAGCACTCGGTATTTTTGGAGCAGGAAATGCCGGTGCAGCCATAACAACCCTGTTAGCGCCAATTTTACTAAAATACCTAACTAACAACGGCACCAATTTAGAAAATTGGAAAAGCTTACCGCACATTTATGCTGCTGCTCTGCTTGCGATGGGTATCATATTTTTAATTTTTAGTGAAAACAAAAAGCCTGTTAGTAATTCGAAAACAATTAAACAATTACTTATTCCTTTAAAGGATAACCGAGTTTGGCAATTCGGGCTATACTATTTTCTGGTCTTTGGTTGTTTTGTTGCTTTTTCGCAATGGTTGGTTCCTTACTTTGTTAATGTTTATTATTTGCCGCTTATAACCGCGGGAATATTCGCCTCGTTATTTAGCTTCCCGTCAGGTGTAATTCGTGCCTTAGGCGGGTGGATGTCAGATAGATGGGGTGCACGTAAGGTGATGTTTTTTGTACTTGCTTCTTCGGTTGTTATCAGTTTTATGCTCACTGTTCCAAGAATGGATATTTATTCTCCGGGACAAGGGATTATGAACAGAAAAGCAGGCACAGTTACCTTGGTTTCTGATCAATTGATTAAAATAGATGATAAAGAATATCCGATAATTTCAAAATCGGAAAAGAATGAAATTGTAGACGACAGAATTTTGGTTTTACCATCAAAGGAAGTTTGGCAGGAGCCGGTAGTTAATCTTGGAGATAAAGTTGAGAAGAAAGAACTACTCGCTAAAGGAGTTACTAGAATTTATTTCCAGGCAAACGTATGGATATTTGCATTCCTTGTAACCCTCATCGGTGGTATTTGGGGAATTGGTAAGGCGGGTGTTTACAAACTAATTCCCGACCATTTCCCGGAAGAAGTAGGGGTAGTCGGTGGAATGGTTGGAGTAATTGGTGGTTTGGGGGGTTTTTTCGTTCCAATCATTTTCGGTTATCTATTAGAAGGAACCGGTCTTTGGACTAGCTGCTGGATGTTCATGTTCATATTGTCTGTTGCTTGTTTATTATGGCTTCATCTTTCAACCAAAAAATTGATGGAAAAAGAAGCACTCGAAGCTTTGGAACATATAGATATGGTACCAAAACATTATCTAGAAAAAGTTTGATTCGAAAGACGAATGCATATGCCTCGTGTTAATATTAACGATTGGAGAGTTGAAGATAAAAAATTCTGGGATACCGAAGGGAAAAAAATTGCCTATAGAAATCTTTTAATTTCCATTCCTGCTTTATTGCTTGCCTTTGCCGTTTGGATGATGTGGAGTATAATTGCCGCAAAGATGAAAGAATACGGTTATAATTTTGGAATGATTACTGAAAGAATGAATCCGGAGGTAATAGCTGAAAAAATGAAAGAAATCAATACCCTCTACTACACGCTTCCTGCAATTGCCGGGCTTGCCGGTGCCACCCTCCGCATTCCCAATTCGTTTCTTA
>CAZTDB010000376.1:0-3491 GCA_964612385.1 uncultured Ignavibacteriaceae bacterium | reverse complement strand
AGACGATTTTATTTTTGAAATTAATAATGTCAACCTTAAAACATTTGGTTCTCAAGGGCAGCAGAAAACTTTTCAAGTAGTATTAAGATTCGCTCAATTTTTTTATCTGAAGGAAAAAACAGGTAAAACCCCTATCTTCCTTCTTGACGATGTCTTTGGAGAGCTGGATGCCTTTAGATCGGCAAAAATAAGTAAAAGCCTGAAGAGCCTTGGGCAAGCATTTATAACACTAACAGACATGGCAAATTTTTCTTTTCTCGAACGAAGCGGCGGCGATAAGGTCATTAATATAACCGAAGGCAGAATTTCGTATGCATAAGGGATTTAAAAGCTTATCTGAAATTATCAATACCGATCCAGGATTAAAAAGAGTAAAAAAGATTATCAGTCAATCCGAAATTGTTAACGCTTTCGCAAAGATATTTCCCGAATTAAAAAAAATTGCAAAAGCCGTTAGGGTAGAAAAAGATACGCTTTTTCTGAGAGTAGAAAATCCGGCATGGCGCAATGAGTTAAAGTTTCAGCAAAAAACAATTATCGAAAAAATTAATGGTCATTTTAACGAAGAACACATAAAGCGACTGAAATTCATCTCTTAAGAACGAATAAGAAATTTGTAAAAAACAACCAACATTATGAGCAGCATGAAAAACAAGAACGATTACAGCGCAAAAAATATTAACGTATTAAAAGGTTTGGAAGCCGTTAGAAAAAGACCGGCGATGTATATCGGCGATGTTAGTATGAGAGGGCTTCATCACCTGGTGAACGAAGTAGTTGATAATAGTATTGACGAAGCGCTTGTCGGTTATGCCGATTATATTTTAATAACAATAAACAAAGACGAATCTATTTCTATTGAAGATAATGGAAGAGGGATTCCTATCGATATTCATCCCGAAGAAAAAAAATCGGCTCTGGAAGTTGTAATGACAGTTCTTCACGCCGGCGGCAAATTTGATAAAACAAGCTATAAGGTTTCCGGCGGTCTACATGGCGTTGGGGTTTCGGTGGTTAATGCCCTTTCAGAATGGCTTAAGGTTGAAGTGAAAAGAGACGGCAAAATATATTTTCAGGAATATAAACGAGGCATTCCCCTAAAACCGGTCGCAGAAATAGGAAAAGTTAAAAAGAATGAAAGCGGTACAAAAGTTACATTTAAACCGGATAGCCAAATCTTTAAATCCCTAAAATTTAAATTTGATACTCTTGCCGAACGAATGAGAGAGCTTGCCTATCTGAATAAGAACATAACCATTAAAATAATTGATAAAAGAAACGGCGGTGAAGAAGAAACCTTCCACTTTAAAGGAGGATTAATCGAGTTTGTTAAATATTTGGACGAAGCAAGGGAGCCGCTTCACAAAACGGTTTACGTTGAAGGAGAAAAAGATAACACACCAATAGAGATGGCATTTCAATATAACAACAGCTATGCGGAAAATATTTTCTCGTATGTAAACAACATAAATACCCACGAGGGTGGAACACATCTTGTTGGATTTAAAACCGCTCTTACCCGAACACTTAATAACTATGCTTATAAAAATAATTTGTTGAAAGAAGGAAAGATAACTTTAACGGGAGATGACTTCAGAGAAGGGCTGACGGCAGTTATATCCGTGAAAGTAGCCGAACCCCAATTTGAAGGGCAGACAAAAACAAAGCTTGGCAACAGCGAAACAAAATCGGCAGTTGAAATGCTTGTTGGAGAAAAGCTCAGCGAATTTCTTGAGGAGAATCCGTCTGTCGGGAAAAAGATAATTGAAAAATGCCTGCGCGCTGCCGAAGCAAGAGAAGCTGCGAGAAAGGCAAGAGATCTTGCACGGCGAAAAAATGCTCTCGATAACATGAACCTTCCGGGCAAGCTGGCAGATTGTTCAATTACCGATCCGGAACATTGTGAAATTTATATTGTCGAGGGAGATTCTGCAGGCGGTTCAGCAAAACAAGGAAGAGATAGACGCTTCCAGGCAATTCTTCCGCTTAAAGGGAAAATATTAAACGTAGAGAAAGCCAAAATAAATAAGATACTTGAGAACAATGAAATCAAGGCAATCATCTCTGCAATCGGTGCCGGGCTTGGAGCCGATTTTGATGCTTCAAAAGCACGATACGGAAAAATTATTTTAATGACTGATGCAGATGTTGATGGAAGCCATATCAGAACGCTCCTTCTCACTTTCTTATACAGACACATGAAAGACTTAATTACCACAGGCAAAGTTTATATTGCACAGCCGCCTTTGTATAAAATTAAAAAAGGAAAACAGGAGCTTTATGCTTACGATGAAAACGAGAGAGAAGAAATTCTTAAAAGATTCAAATCAAACGGGAAAGAAATTCCTTCTGAATCTGCTGAAGAAACGACGGAAGAAGGTTCAACAAAGGGAGTTGTAATATCCCGGTATAAAGGATTAGGCGAAATGAATCCAGAACAATTGTGGGAAACGACGATGAATCCTGAAACAAGAACAGTGCTGCAGGTTACGCTTGAAAGCGCTGCAACTGCAGATAAAATTTTTGAAACGTTAATGGGTGATGCGGTTGAACCACGAAGAGAGTTTATAGAGAAAAATGCTAAGTATGTTAGAAATTTAGATGTATAGAAATGGATGTGAATAAAGATATTATTTTGTTTTCAATAGAGCAGAACAAAGAGTATCTTAAAGAAAAATTCGGAGTGATAAATATTGCTTTGTTCGATTCATTTGCAAGAGGGGAAGAGACAGCAGAAAGCGATATTGATTTACTTGTAGAAATGATCGAACCAACAGTTAGTAAATTGGCGGGATTAAGAATATTCTTTGAAAAAATATTCATGCGTGAAGTAAATGTTGTAAGAAAACATTCTAGGTTAAAGCAAAGATTTTTACAAATTATCAGTAGAGATATAATACATGTCACTTGAGATTATACATGGACAACTGATAAAAGAATTTTATAACCAAACAAAGTCAATCTAAGAAAAATTTATGGCAACAATTTTTGAAAAAATAATACCGATATCTCTGGAAGAAGAAATGAAGTCATCTTACATCGACTATTCAATGTCGGTGATTGTAGCGAGAGCGCTTCCTGATGTAAGAGACGGATTGAAACCTGTTCATAGAAGAGTTTTATATGGAATGCACGAACTTGGTTTGGCTTACAATAAACCGTTCAAAAAATCCGCAAGAATTGTGGGAGAGGTGCTCGGTAAATATCATCCGCATGGCGATACGGCAGTTTATGATACAATGGTAAGAATGGTTCAGGAATTTTCCCTGCGTTATCCGTTAGTTAACGGACAGGGAAATTTTGGTTCTGTTGACGGCGACTCGCCTGCAGCTATGCGTTACACCGAAGCCAAGCTTGCTCGTATTGCAGAGGAAATGCTGAGAGACCTTGAGAAAAACACGGTTGACTTTGTGCCGAACTTTGACGATTCGCTTCAGGAACCCACAGTTCTTCCTTCATATCTTCCGAATCTCTTAGTAAACGGCTCAAGC
>CAZTDB010000375.1:0-3508 GCA_964612385.1 uncultured Ignavibacteriaceae bacterium | reverse complement strand
GATAATATTAAGGTTGGCGACAGGGTAATACTGCTTGGGAAGAATAAAGAACTCGAAATAAATGCGTGGGATTTAGGCAATGTATTGGGAACAATTCCGTATGAAATTACTTGCGGCATAAGCATCCGTGTCCCGAGGATTTATAAAAATTAATGGATTTAATTAAACAATATATCGTGCAAAGTATCAGCGCGGCTGCGAATAATCTTCGTTTAAGCACTCAAAAAATCGAAGTTGTAGCCTTATTGAGGGAGGCAATCAATTCTTCCCCGAATTTGGAGAGTGATATTCAAAGGATGAAAAAGATTACCGAGCTTTCCAAATTTGCAATCAGGTTAAATGAAATTTACAATTATCTTACTAACAGTCAGATCGATATTTTTAAACTCTCCGATAAAATAAAAGAGCACAGTCAGCTTCTTATAAAAGATTTAAGCAGCATGCTGGATATGTTAAGCCCGGCTTCTTTTAAGCAGGCAATTGATAAGATACGCGAACAAGATTTGCAGGTTAATAAAATTTCTCAGCAGCAGCCGGCATCGAAAATCGAATCTGTAAGCGTTGATTTATCAAAACGAAAAAGCGATGCTGATGTATTCGAAAAGTCTGAGAGCGATTTGATAAAAGAAAAATTAATTCTGGAAGAAGACAAGATTGATGAAGATGTATTTTTCCAGAATTATGAAGAAGCTATCTTAAAACCTGTCAAACCGCTTGATGCGTTTCTAAAGCAATTAAGTAAGACTGAATTTGACATTGATGAACTTCTGGAATTCGCAAAAGTAATGAAAGAAAACGGTGAAGCTTCGGCAAAAATTGGTTTTGACATCATTGCAAATATGCACCGCATAATTGCAAAAGCATTATTATTAATTAATACACGAGATCTAATGCCCGGACGAGAAGTTATAGAAGCCATCAGGGCTTGTTTGATTGTTATCGTTGCAGTTGTTAAGGGAAAAGAAGTGGATATTACAAATTATCTTAACCGGGCGGAAGAATTCGGAAGAAAAATACAACCTCTAAAAGTAAAGGAATTTTAAGCTATGGATTTATATGCCGTAATTATGGCAGGCGGTGTTGGTTCGCGATTTTGGCCGAGAAGCAATAAAAGCACCCCCAAACAGTTATTAAAAATTTTCGGCAGCAGCACTATGATTCAGGAAACCGTTGACAGATTAAATGGGATAGTTGAATCAAACAATATTTACATCATAACGAACAAAATTCAAAAACCGGAAATTGTTAAACAGCTTCCTCAAATACCTAATGAGAATATAATTGAAGAGCCGTTCGGAAGAAACACTGCACCGTGTATTGGTTTGGCTTCAATTATGATCAGCCAGAAATCGAAAGATGCCGTTCTGATTACATTACCTGCCGATCACATCATAAAGGATATTGAAGAGTTCCAAAATACACTCCGGAATGCTGCTAATTTTGCTTATGAGTCCGGCGGATTGGTAACAATAGGAATAACCCCCACACGCCCGGAAACCGGCTACGGTTATATCCAAATTGATGAAAGGCTGGTAACCGATAACATATATAAAGTTTATACGTTCGCCGAAAAACCTAATTTTGCTACTGCGGTACGATTTCTAGAAAGCGGCGACTTTTTGTGGAACAGCGGTATGTTCATTTGGCGTGCCGATGCTATTCTTGAGCAGATTAAAATTTATTTACCTGATTTATTTGAAGGGCTTGAAGAAATAAAAAAAGACTTAGGGACTGATTCCTTCGAAACAACACTAACGAATGTTTATGGCAAAGTCCGCAGCATCTCAATCGATTATGGAATAATGGAAAAATCCAAAAATGTTTATCTCACCAAAGGAAAATTTTCATGGAGTGATGTTGGAAGCTGGGAGGAAGTTTATCAGCTTTCTGAAAAAAACGATGACGGAAACGTTATTGAAGGTAAAGTATTTACAGAAATGACAGTTGATTCATATATTTATTCACCCGATAAATTTACGGCTGTAATCGGTGCCGAAAATTTATTAGTAATCAACACCGATAAAGCCTTGCTGATCTGCAGAAGGGATAAGGCGCAGGAAGTAAGAAAGGTAGTTGATCATCTTAAGATTCATAAACTAACGGAATACTTGTAATCTGCATGAAGAATCTTGTTACAGAGCGGGAAGTATTAAACCTTCATAAAGCAGGCAGCACGGTTTTAACCGTAGGAAAGAATGACATCATTACTCCTGCCGCTCTGGATAAATTAAAACAATACAAAATTAAAATTGTTCGTAAGGAAGAAGCGGATAAAATTATTTCTTCGGATTTCGCGTCTTCTTTCAGCAGTAAATTCAGAAAAGCTGCCATCGGCTGTGACCATACCGGATTCAAAGTAAAGGTCTTAATTTCCAAAATACTTACCGATAGAAAGTATGATGTAATCGATATGGGAACACATGACGAAAATTCCTGTGATTACCCCGACTTTGCCCTTGCCGTTGCCTTAAAAGTAAAAGAGAAAAGTGCCGACTTCGGGATTTTAATTGATGCAACAGGAATTCCTTCAGCAATTGCTGCCAATAAAGTAAAAGGCATAAGAGCGGCAACTTGTTATAATGAATTTTCGGCAAGAAGCGCACGAGAACATAACAATGCGAATATTTTAGTCGTCGGGGCTAAAGCTCTGGGCGAACAAACTATACTTTCGATCCTTGAAGCCTGGTTGAATACTAATTTCGGTGGTGGTCGTCATCAACGAAGATTGGATAAGATTACCAAAATTGAAAATGATCAGAGATAAAAACTAAGTCGTTAATCGTAAAAGTTGTTTCAGTAAGGTTTTTAAACTTCATTCTATCAGTTTGTTTATATAAATTTGTGCAGAGGAAAATTTATTTAATTGACATTTATTCTTAAAAATTGGTTTGACCGAGAATTAACTTTCCACTGCAATTTCATTATTCGATCACGCTATGGTATATTCTTCTTGAGGGAGCGCTTTGTTTATAGTTGATACTGCGATTGATAAATCCATTGAACTTGAAAATGGCATTCACATCTTTAAAATTTTTTCCCCGGATATTGCATCGGTTATTAAACCCGGCGAATTTTTAAATGTAAAAGTTTCCGACACGTTGTATCCGCTGCTGAGGAGACCATTCAGCATTTGCGATGTAGAAGGCGATTTTATTTTTTTATTATTTAATATTTTTGGCGAAGGGACACGAATTCTCGCACACAAAAAGTCAGGCGATTTGATTAATATTTTAGGACCTTTAGGCAAAGGTTTTAATCTTGACGCTGATTATGATACAGCAATTATTGCTGCCGGAGGATTAGGCGCAGCTCCATTCCCTTTTTTCACAAGGAAGATCGGAACGAAAAAAAACATACTAACTTTTATAGGAGGAAGAACTCATCGTGAAGTGATTACTTATGGAATGAAAAACATTTATATTGCAACCGAAGATGGATCACTTGGAACGAAAGGCTCCACTCCAGTTTAGCCAGATACTCTCGTTCTCTTACCAGATGTTTAAGGGTG
>CAZTDB010000374.1:0-3521 GCA_964612385.1 uncultured Ignavibacteriaceae bacterium | reverse complement strand
AATTGAACAATTATCAATATTCATGCTCGATGGATTTTGAAGATACAGTTGAGGATTGTTAAATCTTCCGCCGTTTTCAATATCACAAAATTTTAAGCTGCCGGTGCTGCCTGAACGAAAAAGGATGTAATACCATAGCTGCTCTGCTGTGTTCGAGGTAAAGCGAATTTTATTTACTTCTGTTCCCTCAGCAAGCAAACTGCCTTCAACATCCCAAAGAACACCTTCCTTCATGTAAATGTTTAAGCCCGGGACGAAGGAAACAGTTACTCCATTTTGTATATAAATACCTGCATCAACCAATAGATCAATAGAGTATGTACCTGAAACTCTTACAGTGCCTCCTGTCAATTCAATACCGTTGAAGGCATTACCTGATTGCGTGCTGCCGGATGGATAAACATTTGGACTAAGCCGGTAAGCAGAGCTGCCGTTGTTTGTAAACGTATTATTCTCAACTGTTGCCATCCCTTGTTCATCCAAGATCAAGTCGACCCCGTTATCTGCATTATTCGTAAAAGAGCTGCCGGTAATAGTAACATTTCCCGGAGTGGCACCTACGTACCCTTGTAATCCATCTCCGCCGCTGCCCGTAATTATACTTTGATCGATAATTAAGCTGGAAGAATTTTGGAGATAGATCATAGGATTATTAAACCTTCCCCCCTGCTCAATATTGCAGTACTTAAAGCTTCCGTTGCTGCCTGTTCGAAATAACAGATAATACCACATTTGCCCCTGAGTTCCCGAAGTAAAAATGATGCGGTTGTTTTCTGTACCTTCGGCTGATAACGAACCCGAAATGTCTATCATGGATGCCTCCTCTAACCGTATCTCAACCCCCGGTTTGATTGTTAAAGTTTGCTGCGAAGGGACACTTACTGTGTTCGATGCAGGTACAATGTATGGACTGCCGGCTAAAGTAAGAGGTCCTCCGTTTCCATCGTATATTTCCCCGCTGATAGTTGTTTGAGAAAGACCTGCTGCCGGCGTAAAAAGAAGCACCAAAACGAATAGCGTAAAATATTGTTTACGCATGGCTAACTCCTTCAAAAAAAATTAAACGAACATTGGTTTGTTAATTATTAAAAGTGCGGAAGTCAAGAATGGTATTTGCGAATTAGCGGCTAAAAAATTGCCGCGAATTCGATAATAAGACAGATGAATAATATTGTCTATCCTATTTATTAGATTTTTAATACCCAATATTTAAGAAATAATCTTGCAGATTTTAAGTTTTATGTTTTTACAAACAATTAGATAATCCATAGGATCTAGGGATAAGGTTAAAGGAACCGGGGGATACTTTTTGTTACTAAGGTTGTCCAAAGGACTACTTCGGAGATTCACCTGATAAGGTTTTCCTTACTATAGTTAATCCGAACCTTATATACTTTCTAACCTTAGTAACAAATCTTACTGCTAATAACATGAACATTATCCCAAGATCCTTTGGATTACCTTATCTGATGTAATGACTTATTAAGAAATCGAAACTTTAGTACAAATTTCTCAAAGAGTCATTTGACAAATATTTTTGATTAGAATTTATTTTATTTCTTCACAAAGCAATTAGTGAAGTCCTATTTATCCGCTAATGACAACATTGTTAAAAAATTTTTCTCCCCGTTTCACTTTCGACATAGGCAGATTTAAAGAATGTTTAAAACTGGTTGTCAAAATCGAAATTTACTCATCATGGAATTCTGATTGCATAGCCCATCTTTCCTTTGCGTAAGCTGCCGGTATATGAACATGATGGCACTTGCCGCAGCTTTCCATCCCTATCTGCTGGCTAAGCTCTCCGATTAATTTCATATCGGGTGAAGGGCTGTTTATTGTTGAACCTAATTTATCAACGAGTGTTTGAATGCTCTCATCAACAAAATATTTTCGTTCGGTTGTATGGCATCCCTGGCAAGATTCCTTAAGATTGTTCATCCCTGCTTTAACCGCTTCAAAGTGTTTACGTGCTTTATCAAATTGACCCATTTTAAGCTCGATTAATGTGCCCGTGAATGACGTTTCAAGGCTTTGCATGAATTGTTTGAATTCAACATCTTTTTGTGTAACAGGATCGGTAACACCGATAGCAGAAAACTCGGGCCAATGATATTTGTATTGCACTTTCGGCATGTTAACGAGATGGCAGCTATGGCATACCGCGCCAACCTTGCCAACTGCCTCCATGACTTTCCCCGGATCTCCTCCTTCAATCAACATCCCAAGCTCCTCTACCGGTTCCACCGGAAATTTTGCTTTCCACTCAGGCACCAGGTTTGAAGCTTCCTGGTATTTCGACTTAAACATCTGATAGAAATTTTTTGCCGCATCCATGTCACCCTCAAACATTTTTAGGACGAATCCCGTGAACGGTGTTGCCATTTCGAACATTGCGAATTGAAAGACCGGCGCTTCTGCTTTTGGAGGATAGAGATTTTCCAGCGATGCAGGCGGTGGACCGGCAATTTCTTTTAGCCCGGCTAATTCTTTCTTCAATCGTTCAACTTCATCAGATCGATCCGAAGAGAAACTAGCCAGCAATAATAAACAAGCGATGATTGAAAAAATTGTTTTGTACATAGCTTTGCTCCTTTATGATTATTGAATGGTGTGAATTGTTGGTTGTATTTGTTTATTTAATCGCTAATAATTGGGAAGATAATTTGTGAATGAGACTCCACAGTAATGCATTATCAAAATTTGAATTTAATTATATTCAAAAACGATGCTGATCTTTAAGAGGGTAAATGAACTTATTCGTATTTAATTGCAGCCACGTGAATCAAATCAAAGAGGAAAAATTTAAATCGATTTATCTATTCATCACTGGTCTGAAAAAGGTTTAAACGGGCAGTGCACTTGATTTTATTAAATTTTCAAAACTTTTTTTAATGATTTTTTGGTCTAATTGCACCTTCGGACTGTGAGTCACATCGGACGTATGAGTATACGAATTATATACGTTTATTAGTGATGTTAGGGAGGAAAGTTACTTCAATTTTGACCCGCAGAAACATAGCTATTTTTCTTCATTGTGTCAAACTGCTTTTTAATCAAAATGTGGCTGATATTAAAATGTCTTTTTAATGAAAAAAATCAAAGCCTTTTATATTCCTAAAACTGATGGTAAGGAAAACAAATTATATTAGCTAACTCACCTAGAGGCTGTCCAATCCAAAGGATCGTTCCGATTATTTCGTCCCTACCTGCCTGCCGGCAGACAGGTAGGGTCGATATACAAGGAATTGTTTTATAGATACTTATAAAAAGTTATAATTTCTTTCAATTTCAAAATTTATTTTGAAATCTAAAATAATCTTAGGCAGCAATTGAAGGAACATATTATTCCGCTGTTCGCTCACTCTTATCTGTCTGCAGAAGTTACAACTTAAAACCGAATTGGAATTCAGATGAAAACCAACTTTTATTTCAGTACTAAGTGTACCCGATTCATCAGCAGATTATGTTGTTCTTTACAATCTTATTCTAAAGCCGGCATTTAATAAGAGACTGTTTAA
>CAZTDB010000373.1:0-3522 GCA_964612385.1 uncultured Ignavibacteriaceae bacterium | reverse complement strand
GCCTAACCGGCTTTCGATGCCGGGAAGTGTAAGATCGACATCCTTAACAGCAGATGAACTTTTCGATTCAATTTCATTCTTCAGAGAATTATAACGATTTGTAATATTATCCCTAAACGAATTAAGCTGTTTACCGATTAAGGGGATGTTTTCTTTTGGAGCCGACTTAAGCTCAGTGAAGAGATTGTTCACAAGTCCGCTTCGGCTTAGGTATTTTATTCTGATTTCTTCTAATGTTTTAAGGTCTTTTACCGCCTCAATATCTTTTTGGAATTCAGAATAAATCCGGTTGATTTTATCTTCAAGCATTTTGGGATTTAGTCGTAATAAATAATCCTCTTCAAGAATAAAATCTCGAAGAGGATAAAATTAATTAGCCGAATAGTTTACTAATTCAGTGAACGCAGCAGGATTATCAACTGCTAAGCTCGCCAGGACTTTACGATTAATCGATATTCCTTTTTCATTCAGAGAATGAATTAATTTAGAATAGGTCGTTCCGTTTTGTCGTGCGGCGGCGTTAATTCTAACGATCCACAATTGCCTGAAAGTTCTTTTTTTCAGTTTACGGTCACGGTAAGCATGCACCAATCCTTTTTCTACATGATTTTTTGCGATGGTAAATACATTACTTCGCGCTCCCCAATAACCTTTTGCCAGCTTAAGTATTTTTTTTCTTTTTCGGCGTGATGCTACATTATTTTTTGTTCGTGGCATTTTGGTATCCTTTTACATTATTGAAGCATTATTTTAACACGTTTCTCTTCGGACTTAGCAACCAGGGTTGCCTGTCTTAATTTTCTTTTTCTCTTTCTCGATTTTGAAGTAAGAATATGGCTCTTATAAGCCTTCTTTCTTTTAAATCTACCCGAAGCGGTTTTCTTAAATGTTTTACCGGCTCCGCTGTTGCTCTTCATCTTTGGCATTTTTGATCCTATATATTTTTATTTACTTTTTTTTATCTTGGTTTTATCCGGCACAAGAATAACGCTCATGTTTCTGCCTTCCATTTTAATAGGCGTTTCCACTTTAGAACAATTTTCAGTTCGCTCAATAAACTTTTTAAGCAGCTCTTCACCTTGCTCGGTATAAGCCATCTCTCTTCCTTTAAAAAACACAACGGCTTTAACTTTATTTCCTTCTTCTAAAAAATTTATTGCATGTTTTGTCTTAAATTCAAAATCATGAACATCGGTGTTGGGATGCAATCTAATTTCTTTAAGTACCGAAACCTGTTGATTTTTTCTCTGAAACTTTTCTCTTTTTTGTTGTTCATATTTGAACTTACCATAGTCGATAATTTTACAAACAGGAGGATCGGCTTGTGGTGCAATCTCTACGAGGTCTAAGCCTCGTTCCACCGACAGTTTGATTGCATCGTCTACCCGAAATATTCCTAATTGTTTTCCATCGAAGTCAATAACACGTACTCTTGAAGCTTTTATATCTTCATTAACTCTAACATTATCTTTTTGAGCGATGAGAACCTCTCTAATTAGTTGTATAATATTTGCTTTTTATTTCTTCTTCTATCTTTGACAAGAATTCCGGAAGCGGCAATGAACCAATATCGCCCTTTTTATGCTGCCGAACGGATATACTGCCGTTTTTAATTTCCTTTTCACCAATGACAATCATATAAGGAACTTTTTTCATTTCCCAATCACGAATCTTATAACCTATCTTTTCATTTCTACTATCTAACTCTGAGCGAATTCCGTGTTCCCGCAGCTTTTTGTTTATCGTTTTTGAATAATCGATAAAATTTTGAGACACAGGAATGACAGCAGTTTGAACCGGTGAAAGCCATATAGGAAATGCCCCGCCGTAATGTTCAATAAGAACACCAAAAAATCTTTCGAGCGAGCCAAGTAAGGCTCTATGAATCATAAACGGTCGATGCTCCTTCCCGTCTTCACCAATGTATGTCATGTCAAATCTTTCGGGCAAATTAAAATCGAATTGAATTGTGCTCATCTGCCATTCTCTGCCTAACGCATCTTTTACTTTAATATCGATCTTTGGTCCGTAAAAGGCTCCGCCGCCTTCATCCAATTCAAATTGTAAATTTTCTTTATCAAGAGCGGTACTAAGCGAATGAACCGCTTTTTCCCATAGTGCATCTTCGCCCACAGCTTTTTCAGGTTTTGTAGACAAATAAAATTTCAATTGATCAAAACCGAAAGCATTCCACATCATCTTAGCAAATCTGATAACTTCGGATATTTCAGATTCCACTTGCTCATGGGTACAAAATATATGTGCATCGTCTTGCGTGAAACCTCTTACCCTCAACAAGCCATGCAGCACACCGCTTTTTTCATAACGGTAAACTGTACCAAGCTCAGCCCAGCGAAGCGGCAGCTCCCGATATGACCTCAAATGTGTTTTGTAGATCATAATATGAAAGGGACAATTCATTGGTTTGATATAATAATCTTGTTCATCCACTTTCATTTCGGAGTACATACTCTCCTCATAAAAATCCAGGTGTCCGCTGGTTTCCCACAGCCAGCTTTTTCCCATGTGCGGCGAATATAAAAGTTCATAACCATTTGAAAGATGTGCCTCACGCCAAAAATTCTCTATCTCAAGCCTGATTCGAGCACCTTTGGGGTGCCAGTAAACCAAGCCGGGTCCTGCTTCTTCATGAAGGCTGAATAAGTCTAATTGTTTACCAAGCTTACGGTGATCTCGTTTTTTTGCTTCTTCGAGAAAGCGGAGGTAATCATCTAACATTTGCTTCTTAGGAAAAGATATACCATAAATCCTTTGAAGCTGCTTTCGTTTTTCATCACCTCGCCAGTAAGAGCCGGAAATATTTAACAGCTTTACGAACTTAATCTTTCCTGCCGACGGAAGATGCGGACCTGTGCATAAATCTGTAAAAGATCCCTCTTTATAAATACTAATGGTTTCGGAATTCTCATCAATCTCTGATAGAATTTCTAACTTATAGTTATCGCCTTTCTTTTTAAAGAATTCGACTGCTTCTATTTTTGATAATTCTTCTCTGACGAACGAACTATTTTGCTGTGACAATTCAATCATTTTATTTTCTATCTTATTCAAATCTTCTTCGGTAAGATGTGAATTAATATCGATGTCATAATAAAATCCGGATTCGATAGCCGGTCCGACGCCAAATTTGGCTTCGGGATAAATTTCCTGGACCGCATGAGCCATTAAATGCGAGGTTGAATGCCAATAAACTTCGCGCCCTTTGGGATCATCGAAGGTCAAAAATTTGATTACAGCATTAGTACTAATTGGTGAATTCAAATCCTTAACAATACCATTAACTTCCATAGCTAGTGCATTCTGAGCTAATCGCGGTGAAATCGACTCAGCTATTTTATAACCGGAAATACCGCTGTCGTATTCTTTAGAATTTCCGTCTGGAAATGTAATTTTAACTTTTTCCATATTCCTTAAAACAAAAAAAATCGGAGTAATCTCCGAGCTAAGTGGGTTCTATAGGATTCGAACCTATGACCTTCTGCACGTCAAGCAGACGCTCTA
>CAZTDB010000372.1:0-3524 GCA_964612385.1 uncultured Ignavibacteriaceae bacterium | reverse complement strand
TTTTACTGCACGCGATATTCTTAAGATATATCCGGCTGAATCGATACGGCTGCTGTTTAGTCAAACTCATTATAGAGGTCCGTTGGAGTTTAATGACGAGCTGCTCAAAGCTGCCGTGAAAGGATTGGAGAAGTTTGAAAATTTAATTGATAAGATTAATACGGTATTGGCAACTCACTTCAATAGCCAAACCAAAAATCAAGGAACTGTCATTTCGAACGAGTCTTCGAGTGAGAAATCCTTATCAAGCCATAAGATTTCTTCCTTAGGTCAAAATGACAAGACTACTTCTCACTCTCCCTCAGAAAAAAACGGAGCAGGAGAAATCCATAATCTTGATATAGCGAAGTACTATAAAGATTTTAAAACAGCAATGGATGACGATTTTAATACTCCACAAGCCGTTGCTGTACTGTTTGACTTTGTAAGAGATGTGAACAGAACCATTGCCGAAAATGAAAATTTAAGCACAGAATTTTATGCTGCAGTAAAAAAATATTTAGCCAAAACAGCACAGGGAGTTTTAGGTATAATTGATTTAGAAAAATCGCAATCAGACGAAAGTTCAATCGAAAAAGATTTGATCGAATTTTTAATTAAGCTGAGAAATGAAGTACGAATAGAGAAGAACTTTGCATTATCCGATAAAATCAGAGACGGAATGAAAGAACTAGGAATTGAACTGAAAGACACGAAGGATGGCACTGCTTACAAAAAGGTGAAGAGATGAACATTTACAATGACTTTAAGGAATTTATAATACTGCTCAATAAGTATAAAGTAAAATACTTGATAGTTGGCGGGTATGCCGTTTCCTTTTATGCTCGTCCAAGAAGTACGGATGATATCGATTTCTGGATTGAGGCGAAGGAAACTAATGCAAAAAAAGTCCTTAAGGCATTGCAAGAATTTGGATTTGGAGAATTAGAAATCACAATAGCAGATTTAACCCGACAGGATTTTGTTATTCAGTTAGGTAAGCCTCCTGTTCGAATAGATATATTGACAAATATTTCGGGATTGGATTTTAATGATACTTTTAAAAATAAAGAAATAAGAAATATTCCCGGCGTAGGAAAAGTATATTTTATTTCACTTAAAGATTTAATTAGAAATAAAACAAAATCAAACAGATTAAAAGACATTAACGCATTAAATTGGCTAAAGGAGTATGGAAAAGGTAGTTCATAAATTCAACTCATTTGAAGAGCAGGAGAAATTTGAAAAAGAGTATTGGCAAAATGCTTCTGCTGCAGAAAAATTTGAAACCGTTGAAGCAATCCGGGCTTTTTATATACAACTGTACTATCCTAATTTCAAAAAGATTGAAAAGGTGGTAAGGAAAAGAAAATTAGGGGAAGAATAAATCTTGTCGGAAACACAATCCTTTACAATTAAATTAAACAGCTCAACAATTAATTACCATATCCGCCGAAGCAAAAAAGCAAAATACATCAGGCTTCAAATAAAGCGCGGAAGCGAGCTTGAGGTAGTCCTGCCTTATAGAGCGCCGGTTGAAGAAGCGGTTAGAATTATACGTGAAAAGTCAAAGTGGATTGAAAAACATCTGCAGCCTTCTTTATCTAACGAGAAAAAATTAATGTTTTTCGGAAGTGAGCTTCGTATAAAAATAGAGTACGAGCTTTTTCGAAAAAATACTGCAATCGAATTAAATGGAAGCGAATTATTTGTTAAAACAAAAAACGGCGACGGCAAAAGTCCGGGTTACTATTACAATATTTGGCTTCGTCACATAGCTAAAAGTTATTTAATAGACAGAGCACACACCTTAGCACGGGATTATTCTTTTAATGTGAATAAAATTTTTATCCGGGATCAAAATACACGATGGGGGAGCTGCTCGTCAAAGAAAAACATTTCGCTCAATTATAAACTGATGAAACTGCCGAAAGCACTTATCGATTATGTGATAATTCATGAGCTTTGTCATTTGACAGAAATGAATCATTCAAAAAAATTTTGGCTGTTAGTCGGCGGTATTCTTCCCAACTATAAACAGCTTCGTAAAGAATTGCGAATGTTTACACTAACTTAATTTTAAAGCAAGAAATTACTTACAAAATAACATTCGGTTAACCGAAGCAATTCATTCAACTTTTTACACATGCTCGATCGAGACTGTGTAAAAAGTGTTTTTGTCATTTCGATCCCGAATTCTTTTCATAAAGAACCTTCGGTCGAAATGACAAAATTACTTTTCGGAACGATCCTTTGGATTGCTCACCCTCGTTGGAAAGAGTTTGTCTTACAAGCTTTCAAATTTCTAAAAATTTGTTCTTTAAAGACCGGATTTAAGAATCTAAAAAATATTTCCTCTTCCTAGAAGTAATTTAGGGTCGAGCGTTTGCTTGATTTTTTTCATCATACTTAACTCATCGTCGCTATACATCATCGACAAATAATTTTTCTTTAACTTGCCGACGCCGTGCTCTGCCGAAAGTGTGCCGCCTAATTGAACAGCTTTCCGGCAAATTTCCTCATAAACTTTTAAGCCTTTTGCATATTCATCTTCATTTTCCGGCAGCATATTTAAATGCATGTGAGAATTTCCGAAATGACCATAGATGACGTAGTTCAATGCGGAACTTCTGCACAACGATTTTGAGAAGAGATAGAAGTTCTCAAGCAAATCATCGGGAACGGCAGTATCGGTGCCTAATTTCTTGAATCCCTTGCCTGCAACATACTCATTTACTTTTGAGGAAATTGAATACCTGAACTTTTCTAATTCTTTTCTCTCTTTATAATCAGACGCAAACCAGGTGTCATCTTCATTCGCCCCATGCTTTTTAATCAAATCAAGCCAATTGGTTAATAATGTTTCTTGTGTGCTGCTTTCGCTGATTTCCTGTTCGAACCAAACGGCAGCAGATGCATAAGAAGGAATTTGGGGATACTCTCCAGATAGAAATTGAAGAGAATTTTTATCGTAGTATTCCAAAGCCAAAGCGTCGATTGAATTACTTTGACTATTTTGTCTTGATACGTACGAAATTTCTCTAACTTCCTTAATGAAGTTTAATGCCGATAACTCTTCCTTAAAGAAACAGATGCATGAAATTATCTCGGCAGCTTTTGGGACGAGTTTTAGATTAGCCAGAGTGATAACACCAAGTGTTCCTTCCGAACCGATGAAAAGATCTATCGCATCCATATTTTTTCTGCAATAATATCCCGCAGTATTTTTTGAAACTTTCGACTCTATATGAGGAATTTGAAGCATGTACTTTTTACCGGAAGTAGATTGCATCGTTAATTGATTACCGCTTGCTTTTTCTTTTCCTTTTGTTAAAACCAATTTCTCGCCATCGGTTAAAATTATATGAAGTTTTTCAACATAGCTGCGGGTGGTTCCATATTTAAAAGTTTTTTCTCCGGATGCATTTGTAGCTATAGTGCCGCCGATAAAACAATTTCTTTCTGTGGGATCGGGAGGATACAATAATCCTTTTTTGTTTACCTCTTCCTGGAACTCTGAAAGAAAAACTCCCGGCTCGGTAACT
>CAZTDB010000371.1:0-3528 GCA_964612385.1 uncultured Ignavibacteriaceae bacterium | reverse complement strand
TCATCATGTCAAAGAACAATATGTGTATTAACTAACTTTAAACATACAAGGTTTAGCATGATGCGTAACATGAGTTAGTAAGTTATTTTAAGTAAGGGAGTATATAACATTCTAATAAGCTGTAAAAGTTGAAAGCTAAAAGGAAAAATCATTTGTTCTTTTTGTTAAATATTGCTTTGTGAAATTTTGTGTATTGGTGTATTAGTAGTAAAAAAATAGCCGCTTCCGAAGTAATGCCTTTCCGAAGTCCGAAGGATCTTGGGAGAACACTTTATGTTGGCAAAAGTTTGGAAGACATCGGCGACAACATCAAAAAAATTATCGGGTATGAAGCCTTCAAATAATAAATCTGCTGTTCATCTAATCGCCGGTACTGCAGGACATATCGATCATGGCAAGACTGCTTTAATTAAAGCTCTTACCGGTATTGATTGTGATACACATAAGGAAGAGCAAGTACGAGGAATCACAATCAATTTGGGCTTTGCTCATCTCGACTTTGAAGATGGAAGCAGCATTGGTATTGTTGATGTACCGGGGCATAAAGATTTTATCCATACAATGATTTCAGGTGCCGTCGGAATTGATATCGCAATTTTAGTCATAGCCGCAAACGAGGGTATAATGCCTCAAACTTATGAGCATCTCAAAATAATGGAGACCCTGGGAGTTAAATATGGACTTGTAGTTCTAAATAAAATTGATCTGGTGGATGATGATGTTCTTCAAATTGCGGAAATTGAAATTCAAGAATTCTTAGAAGGAACTTTTTTAGACCAAGCGCAGATAATCAAAGTATCGGCAGAAAAAGGATTAGGTATTGAGGAATTAAAAAGCCGGATTAACACGCTTATTCATAAAGTTGAATCGAGAAAATGCGGAAAAATTCCCAGACTGTACATCGACAGAATTTTTTCAGCAGCGGGTTTCGGCAGTGTTGTTACCGGCTCACTTCTAAGCGGAAGTATCAGAAAAAATGATACTGTTTTTCTTTTACCGCCCGAAAAAGAATTAAAAGTAAAAAGAATTGAGAAACATGGAACTGAAGCTGATGAGGTTACTGCAGGTGACAGAATTTCACTAAATCTTGCGGGATTGGAGAAGAGCGACTTTAAAAGGGGAATGGTACTATGCGGAAAAGTTTTAGCCTCAACAAAAATGATCGATGCAAAAATTAATTTATTCAAGGGAAGTAAGAAGTTATTGAGATGGACGAATGTAATTCTTTTCCTTGGGACATTTCAAACACAGGCGCGAGTCAACATTCTTGATCAGGATAGTATCGAGCCGGGGAAGGAAGCTTTAGCTCAACTGCATTTGAACGATCACTGCATTGCAATGAAAGGGGATAAGTTTATCATAAGGTCTACTTCTGGAGAAATGACACTTGGTGGAGGCGAAATTTTAGACGCTCATCCGTTACATCACAAAAGAAGAAAGGAAAAAGTAATTGCGGATCTTAAAAGCATCGCTTTAGGTAATAAGCACGATTTTATAGCGGTCGAATTAAAAAAAATTATTGGATCTGTAAACGCTCTTTATTTAGCTGATTTATTGAATACAACTGAAAACGAAATTATTAAACTCGCAAAAGAATATTTGAGCAATGAAACCGCATTAATTGATGTAAATGGTTCGTACTTTTTAATAATGAAAAGTCAAAAAGAAAAAATCATTTTTGAGATAATGAAGAATCTGATATCGTTTCATAAAAGTAATCCGCTTTATGCAGGGGGTAAATCACTGAGTGAACTGAGTGCAGTTATCGGTAAAAAAATTACCGGAGTAAGCGATAATATAATTAAAAGCATTCTTGAAGAATTAATTATTGAAGGCAAAATAAAAAAAGTTAATTCTACCTATGCTTTAGCTAATCATAAACCAACGCTAACCGAAGAAGAAAAAAAACAAATCAATTTTATTTTAAGCTATTTAAAAAGCATGGGTATGCAAACACCGCTTCTATCTGAGATGAGAATTTCAGCCTATAAAAGAGGAATAGATGAGATAAAGTTAAAGCAAATACTTCAATATTTATGCAGACACTGTTCGGTTTATTCCATTGACGGTAATTTTTTACATAAATCTGTTGTAGATTATGCAAGAGAGAAATTAATCAAATATTTATCGGAGTCCGGTAAAGGTATTACAGTTGCCGGTTTTAGAGATTTAATTAACGGAAACAGAAAGATTTGTCTCCTTCTTCTAAATTTATTTGATACTGAAGGAGTTACAATTAGAATTGGCGATGAAAGATATTTGAATAGTTAAGCGCTACGATTTTTATGACGTACTTCAATCGAAGGTGTTATTACTTTAAAATCTGGTAGGACAATATCTTTATTGAATTCAACAAAATTTAAAAATTTGTGAATCCTCTACGAGGATTTGTGGTTTAAAATAGATCACTTTCTACAAAAATATGACCTCTACGAGGTCACTACTTAAAAAAAATCTAGAGGTTTAATTATTGTCTGTATTAAGTCAGGTAGGTAGACATAAATTACAATTACAAAGTGAATTTCCTTATAAAAGAAGAATGAAAGTTTAATCTATCAATAATTATTTCCGGTAAATAAATTATTTTATTTAACATCGGTCCGGTATAAATGAATAAGCCAATTTATCTTGATTATAACGCAACTACACCAATCGACCAGAGTGTGGCTGAAGTGATGAAGCAGTTCATTGATCAGCATTTTGGGAATCCTTCCAGCAGTCATTATTATGGAGCAGTTGCAAAATCAGCAATTCAGAAAGCAAGAAATCAAGCCGCTGAAATGCTACATTGTTTTCCGGATGAAATAATTTTTACCAGCGGAGGTTCCGAATCGAATAACCTTGCTGTAAAAGGTGCTGCTATGATGAACCGGCATAAAGGTAATCATATAATTACCACTTCGATTGAACATCCCGCTGTTATTGAGGTATGCAGATATTTAGAAGCTAACAATTTCCGTGTAACCTACTTGCCCGTTAACGAATACGGAATGGTTGATACAGCGAATGTTGAAGAAGCAATAACACCTCAAACAATTTTAATTTCGGTAATGCATGCCAATAATGAAGTAGGCACTATTCAACCCATCCGGGAAATTGCTGAGATAGCAAATCACTACGGAATATTATTTCACTCTGATTGTGCACAATCTGCCGGAAAAATTCCGGTTTTAGTTGATGAACTTAAAGTTGATTTACTTTCCTTAGCCGGACATAAATTTTATGCACCCAAAGGCATCGGTATTTTATTCGTAAAAAGAGGAGTTAAGCTTGAAAAGCAAATTCATGGTGCCGATCATGAAATGAATTTAAGAGCCGGAACGGAAAACACCGCTTCGATTGCCGCAATAGGTATGGCGTGCGAGCTAATCTCAGATAGTTTGATTTCATTTACTAAACATCTTCAAATGATGAGAGATAAGCTGGAAGGTGAATTGAAGAAATCATTTTCATGGATCAAGATTAACGGTCATCCGGTCCATAGGCTTCCAAATACATCAAGCATAAGCTTTAAAAATATTGAGGCGA
>CAZTDB010000370.1:0-3533 GCA_964612385.1 uncultured Ignavibacteriaceae bacterium | reverse complement strand
ATGAACTGAGAACAAAGGGAAGAATTTGCAGAGAAACAGCAGATACCTTGGCTGGATAGTTCTCTTCGGCACTAAAAGTTAGATGTACCGGGATTATCGATTTGAATAATAACCGTAAACAAAAAGTGCAGTCGCATTCCCAACTATTGTCGGCTCGTTTGTTATGTAATCCATTCTGTCATCATAATATTTTACAGAATCTGTATTGAAAAAGTCGTACGTAAAATTCGTCCTCTCGATTTCATAATTCTTCAGCAAGTCTAAGGGTGCAGGACCGGCAGACAAAGCGCCGGGTAAATATCCGCCTTTAAAATAAGCAATTTGCGAATGAAAATTTTTAGGAAAAATGGATCCAATATTATAAATAAATGAAAGTCCCCACGGATTTCTTCCTAATACATAATCCCGCTGGAATACTGCTAATGAATCAAAATCATCCTTCTTTGTTAGCCGCTTATAAAGAATTGCCTGCAAAGAAACACCTAAGAGAGAATTTGTAGTTCCCCAGGAATAAGGAATCCCTTCTTTGAAAATCGATGAATTTTTCGTTTCATCATAATGCCTGAGACTATTAGCTATATAATCTATGTAGCGTGAATCTATCTTACCAAGGCGGTAATGAGCTAATGAATTTAAATTTCCCCAGCTCCACCAGTAATCCGAATCGGCACTGTCAGCAAATTCTTTTGCATTTAATAAATATTGCTCATCCTTACTAGTTAAATAAAGCTCAACTGCAGCTAAAGCTAGTTTACCATAAAAGTGATTATCTTGATAAAAGCCGGAAGGACTTTCATCTATGTCAGGAACATTGTCTCTAATTTTATATAGCTTCTCGGCAGCATTTAAACATTTCTCTGCAAATTCATAATCCAAAAATCTGTCTGCCCAAATTCTTGAGGCAAGCGCTAAGGCTGCCGAAAACATTCCTATCTGGTTCTTACCTATTGCCACAAATCCGGGACGATCATATCTAAGCGTATCTTCCTCAGGCAAACGCCACCCAACCTCGTGATCTCTTAAATCTTGTACTTGAGTTATCAGCTTGCTATCCGCATAGTTACACCGAAGCAGCCAATCAATCCCAACTCTCGCTTCCGCTAACACGTCAGGAACCCCGTCCTTATCATTATCAAAGCCGAATTTTTGTTTATCAAATTCATAAGAAAAAATCAGCATATAAGTAGTGTAAGCCGCGGTAGAAAGAAACTTGATGTAATCGCCGGCATCATGCCAGCCTCCGGTTACATCAGCCATTTCAGTATCGGGATCACCGATTAGTCTGGCAACATCGGAAAGATGACAAGGACCGTGAAGATGCGGATTGGTTGGACCGCATCTTTGAACTGAAAAGAATATCATCAGTGAATCTCTAACGCTGTTAAAAATTCTCTTGTCAATTTGAAACGGGAAAGATTTTTGTCCGTCCACCTCAAGCAGATACTTACCTGGTTTATTTAATTCAGAAAAATCAACAGTATAACAATGTTTGAATTTAGAATAAGTATAGCCGCTGTCAGAAATTTCTGATTCAAATACTGTTTTGCTGTTGTTGGCGTTTAAAATTTTAAATTCTTTCGAATATAACGGGTATTCTGAGAACACGACTGCAGTTTTAATATCTTCAGGAAGATAACCGACTTGATTTGCTCTTATAAAAATCTGATTTGGATTTGTAGCCGAACAGCTAAATTGAAATGATGAAAAGAGTACCGATAGAATTACGATAAAGTTTTTCTGCATAAAATAATTGCCGCTAAATAATCAATGAGTCTTCTCTAAAAAGGTATGTTCATTAAGGAAATGTTTTGATTTTCAAAAATAATTCAATATAAAATTTTCAATTAGACCTTTTTAGATACGCCTCATCAATAATAAATAATAAATCTAAAATTATATCATCCCCTTTATCTTCTCGAGCAAAGTTGGCTTGTCAACCGGTTTGGCTATAAAATCGTTTGCACCAAGGCTTAGAAACTTTTCTTTATCCTGGCTTGAAGAATAAGCTGTTACTACAAGCACCGGAATCTTTAGATTCATTTCATTTCTAAGCCTGGGAAGTAATTCGGTTCCCGCCGGTTTGCCCTGAAGATTAATGTCCAATAAAATCAGACTGTAATCATTCGCTTCGAGCATCTCAATCCCTTTTTCGGCTGAAGTGCAAATATCGATGTCGTAATTCTCGCGTAAATAAATTTTAAATATAATCTGGGTGTCTGTATTATCCTCAATAATCAAAATTCGCTTTCGCTGTAGCTCCGGTTTATCCCCCGCACTTGAATTTGTTTGCATTAAGTTATACTGTAAAATGTAAATTAATTTGCATCTGCTGTTTCTTCTTTTTCCGAAAATTTATTGGAACTTTCAAGCTTCTTCGGAAAATTAGTGCCATAAACTTCGTCCCAAAGAGGTGAACTAACGCCGAAACCACGACCCGGATTTAGGTAATGATGTTTCATGTGATGATTTTTAATTGCTAACCAAAACTTATTATGCATGTTAAAATGATGAATTGCATAATGAGTCAAATCATAGAATAAATAACCTATCAAAAAACCAATAAAGAAGGGCGATACTGAAATTACTCCTAAGACTGCCCCGAATATAAAGTAAAATATTACCGCAAGCGGAATGCTGACAGATGGAGGCATTACCAAGCGTCTCGAATCGCTGGGGTAATCGTGATGCACTCCGTGAAAGATGAAGTGTATATTCTCACCTAACCGCGATTTGGGTTTATAATGAAAGATAAATCGGTGCAGCATATACTCCGTAAAAGTCCATACAAATATTCCCAATAAAATATAAGCAGTTATAGTTCCTGCGCCCAGCTCATACACGACAATTGAACGATAAGCAAAATAAACTATTACCGGCAAATAAATAACAACAGGAATGGCAGGATGAACCCGTGAAAGTGCTTCAAGAAGGTCGTTGTTAAACATCCTTACGGTTTCATCTTTATTAGAGACAAAATTCTTTGGCATGTGGCGGTTCCTTTCCTAAAAATCGTTACAAAATTGTTTTTCCCGAATGATTGTTTTGTATTCGCCAATAATTTAATAATTTATTCAAACAATAGAAATTGTTCTTCGTCAACCTTAAATTTTTACTACACCTATTCCCGGGCGGTCGTTCAAATTTACTTTTCCGTCGATTATTTTAGTACCGTCAAACACATCGTTGCTTATGAGAAGTGCTCCATCCAAATCTGCCCAATCAACCATAGTGGATAAATGAGAAGCGGCTGATATTGCACATGAAGTTTCAGTCATGCATCCGATCATTACCTTCATGCCCAATGAACGGGCAAGAGTCAACATTTTATGAGCCTCGCGCATTCCGGTGCATTTCATAAGCTTGATGTTTATTCCGTTAAAAACACCATGCGCTTTAATAACATCGGGAAGCCTTTGAACCGATTCATCTCCAATCGTGGGCAATGGACTTCTCTCGGTCAGCCATGCCATATCGTCGATATTTTCTTTTGGCATCGGCTGCTCAACGAATTCAACATTTCGTTCGCTTAGCCA
>CAZTDB010000369.1:0-3534 GCA_964612385.1 uncultured Ignavibacteriaceae bacterium | reverse complement strand
AGATAAAGATGTTTAAGCACCCGCACGTAGTAGTATAATGACACAACTGTATTAAGCAAAGCTATAACGGCAACAACTACCATCTCGGCATCTATCAAGGCGATGAACAAATAGAGCTTAGCTATAAATCCTGCCGTTGGCGGTAATCCGGTAAGCGAAATAAAAAAGATAGCTAAAGAAACGCTAAGCAAAGGTGAAGTAAATCCTAATCCGTTGTAATCATCCATATCTTCGCTGCCGGTTTTGTTTGCGATAAGCATTACGACGAGAAAGGCTCCCAAATTCATAAATGCGTAAATTGCAAAATAAATTATAATTGCCAGCAAACCTTGATTAGATAAAACTGCAAGACCTAAGAGCAAGTAACCGGCATGAGCAATACTTGAATACGCAAGAAGTCTCTTAAGGTTGTTCTGCCATAATGCAGCAAAATTACCTAGCGTCATAGTTAAGATTGAAATGAGAACAATAAAAGTTTTCCAATCGATTATGTTCAGAAGCTGCCAATATCCTTCGGTGTTGATGGATTGAATAAATGTAACCTTAACAAATCGAATTAAAAGAGCAAAACCCGCAGCTTTACTGGCAATAGAAAGGTATGCAGTAATAGGAATCGGAGCACCTTCATAAACATCGGGAGTCCAAAAATGGAATGGCGCTGCTGAAATTTTGAATCCTATACCGGTAAAAATGAGTATCGAACCCAAAATAAAGGTTATGTTTGAAAGCTGTGGTGCCTGAATTAGTGAATTAATCTCATATAAATTTGTGCTGCCAGTTATTCCATAAATTATCGAAATACCGAAAAGCATGATGCCGGATGAAACTCCTCCGTAAATCACATACTTTAATGAAGCTTCGCTGTTTCGAAGCGATTGTTTTGTGAAACCTGCGAGAACGTACGAGGACAAAGAAAGCAATTCGAGTGAAATATATATTAAAATCAAGTCGGCTGCGGAAATCACAAACAGCATTCCGAGGATCATTCCAAATATTAATGTATAGTACTCGCCATGTCTATCCGATGATAATTTTATTTCTGAAGAGTATATCGAAAAGAAAATAATAATTATGGAAGCAAATAATACAACCATCTTGAAGAAAGCTCCAAAAGAATCAACAGCTAACATCCCTTTTGAGCCAGCCGGAGCAAGAGCAAAGGAATTCATACTATATTGTTCAACAACGAAATAGGCAGTAACGAGCAGGCTTATCAAACCTATTACAGGCAAAATCTGCTTCTTCTTATTGAATATAAGATCGGCAAAAACGATTAACACAATTGCAATAGAAATTGTAAGTTCGGGCTTAATGTAATTAAGTTCGTTAAGTATATAATTTATTGATAGTTCCACTTTTCAATTCTTAAATATATGAGTGTTAGAATCCGGATATTGAACTAAATATTGCCTTTGAATCAATTAAGAATTTCACCATAGAATTGACTGATGTTGTCATCAAATCAAGCATAGCTGAAGGATAAACCCCAAGGAAAATAATTATTAAGCTTAATGGAGCCAACATCAAATACTCGCGTGTGTCAAGATCTTTAAGACTGCTCCACTTTTCATTCAGCGAACCAAGGTATACCCGCTGCATTGTCCACAACATATAGCCTGCACCTAAAAGAATACCGAGAGTAGAGATAATAGTTAAAGTTCTGATTGTTTCAACACCGAAGGCACCAAGAAAAACAAATGCTTCGGAAATAAATCCGCTTAAACCGGGCAGTCCGATTGCTGCAAAAAATGCAACCATAGTAAAGCCTGTATAAGCTGGCATCTGAACAGCCAAACCACCGAAGTCGTCGAGTCCGCGGGTATGTGTTCTATCATAGATTACCCCCACTAAAAGAAAGAGCATTGCGGTTATTGTTCCGTGATTAAACATTTGAAGAATAGCACCGGAAATACCCATAGTGTTTAATGATGCCATTCCTAATAGTACAAATCCCATGTGTGAGACAGAAGAATATGCAATAAGTTTTTTAAAATCTTTTTGAGCCATAGCTGTTAAAGCACCGTAAATAATATTGATCATACCGAAGAGAGCTATGTACCAAACAAGCTGATGAGTTATGTCGGGAAATACCGGATACGATATTCTTAAAATTCCGTAGGTTCCCATCTTCAACAATATTCCTGCAAGAATAACACTGATTGGTGTAGGTGCTTCAACGTGTGCATCGGGTAACCATGTATGGAATGGAAACATCGGGATTTTTATAGCAAAGCCTGCGAATAATGCAATGTAAGCTATTAAGCGCAGGTTAAGTGGATTCAGCGGGGAGAGGATTCCCGTAGTCAAATAATTGCCGGTGTCCATTAAGGCTAACAAATTAAAGGTGAAAACTTTAGTTCCATCCTGAAGAGTTTCCTGAGCACTGAAGTATAATCCAATCATTACAATGAGAATGAAAACACTGCCCAATAAAGTGTAAAGAAAGAATTTAATTGCAGCATATTCTCTTCGTGGTCCGCCCCAAATTCCTATTAAGAAGTACATCGGCAGCAGCATAATTTCCCAAAAGATGTAGAAGAGGAAAAAGTCGAGCGCAACAAAAACTCCCATCATACCTGTATCCAACAGAAGGAACATAGCAAAGTAGCCTTTAACGGAACGGTCGATAGTCCAGGAAGATAATGTTGCAACAAAAGTAATAATTGCCGTAAGTAAAACCATCGGAACACTTAACCCATCAATGCCCATAAAGTAGTCAATTTTGATTGTACCAATCCATGAGATGCCGCTTATTTCAATCCATCTGAATTTTTCTATAAACTGAAAAGAAGCCGGGTCGTTTATTCCTCCGAGTGAATAATCGTAATAATAAAGAATGAAGCATGCTAATATTACCTGAATTCCGGTAACGAGCAGTGTTAAACTCTTTATCATTAATGTTTGAGTTTTTGGGAGGAATAAAATGATTACCATCCCAACTATTGGAAGAAAAGTAATTAACGATAAAATCGGAAAGTATTCCATTTCACTTACCTAAGAATTTCAAAATTAAAATGACTTAAATAGAAATAACAGTATCACTAAACCAAAGATTACCATAACGATATAAGTTTGAACTTTGCCGGTCTGTATTTTTCTGAATAACAGTCCGACAAACCCGCTGAAAATCGCCATAAAGTTAACCAGCCCATCAACCACGATGTTATCAAACTTTCCGCTGAATTTAGAAAACCCTTTTGTAACCGAGGCAGAGCCATCGACTAAGCCGTCGATAATTTTTAAATCGAACCAGCGGAAGATTTTACAAAGCATTAAAGTTCCCGCAACAAAAGTAGCATCATAAATCTCATCGAAATACCATTTGTTATATGAGAGATTGTATAACGGCTTAAATTTTACGGCTAATTTGTCCGGGTCGATTCGTTTCCATTGATAAAAAAGAAATGCGAGTAAAATTCCTAATCCAGCAACAAGCAATGAGAGAAACATAGCAGGGTAATGAGCATGATGCATTGCTTCGGTATAAGATGTCGAGTATACCAATTCAGATGACGGTTCGGCGGGTACATTTTC
>CAZTDB010000368.1:0-3545 GCA_964612385.1 uncultured Ignavibacteriaceae bacterium | reverse complement strand
ATAAGAACATAATCAGCACTTTTCTTATTAAAAGCGTAATCTAAACCGAAGTTGAAACCACCTGAATAACCCAAATTTTTTTCTGTACGTAAAACAAATACCTGAGGATAATGCGTTTTAACCCATTCCTTCGTCCCATCGGTTGAACCATTATCAATCACTATCACCTCAAAATTCGGGTAATCATTAGCAAGATATGAGGAAACGGAATCTTCTAAGAGATGTTTGCCGTTGTAGGATAAGATTAATACAATTACTTTTTTGTATTTATTTTCCATGTCTCTATACAGAAATATTTTAATGCCAATTCACGGTATTTATTAAGTAGGACTTGTCGTGTAATATTTATATCATAATATTTTTTAGCAATTTCGCGGCAATGGGGATATTTTTCCAAATTATTTTTTAAATAGATAATGTTTCTTTTTAATGATTCTTTGTCGGGCATATCTAAACCAATCTGCTTCAACTCATCATCTGTCCCTGGGAAATGAATAATATTCCCAGAAATAACCGGAAGTCCACAAGCAAGTGCTTCAATCATTGCCGTACCAAATCCTCCAAACTGAATAAAGCCCCAATTAAAGCATGCCTGTGCAAAAAAGTCACAGGCTTCTAAATATTTAATAAAAATTGTCTTAGATACTCTTTCTATCATAATTGCACCCGACCTGACTCCTTCTTCATACAGATCTTCGGTTTTATACCCACCAATCATCACCAACTCAAGATCAGCACCCTCACTGGTATTCTTTATTTCCCTGAATACTTCCAGTAAATGTTGATATGAATATTCATTAGAGTTCCAGTTACCGTATGCCACTAATAACTTCTTATCTATGGGCAAACCCAAAGTTTCTCTTAATTGACGTTTCTCCTCTACACTCAAAACCCTATAATTTGCAAAATCAATACCTTCCATAAAGAACTTTGCCTTAACTTTTGAAGAAGGTCTATTTAAATAATCGACTTCTGGTTTGGCTCCTACAAAATAAACATCAGCAAATCGCAATGAAAATTCATCAATATAGGATTCTAAAAAATAATATAATTTAAAAGGTTTTTTCCACCAGTCTAATTGAGTAAAACTAAATTTTCTGAATCCACCACTTCTATGAATTGCAACAAGACCGAATTTACTTTTATGTTTCCTAAGTTTGATCATTAGCCGGATATGAAACCAAGCATGACCCACGCTAAGATTCAATATGACCTTGTTGTATTGGATTTCATTAATTAAGGCATTAAATAGTTCATTAGACCAGGTTAAGTGTCCAAATTGGGGAATATTAATTTTGTATGCCGGAAATATCCGATGTTTAATTCCATTAACAATTTCTTCATGCGGTTCTTTCAATCCGAATCCATATGGTCGCCAGCATTCTAAATCAAACTCGTCTGTTATTTGAAGTAGATCCTTGGCAGCAAAAACATGATGATCTAAGGCAAAAAATCCCACCCAATAAGGCGGATAATCTATAAAATGGTAAGTTCCAAACTCAGGTGATTTAAAATATAATTTAGGATCTTTAAAATTTACATGTACTAAATTAGGAACATGGGATAAAATATGGATAATTTTAATTTTTTCACTCATAGAAGTATTTTTTCTAATTCAATTTTATCCGGGAAATTTATGAGAACCCCCATACCTTTTTTTTGATAAACTACCATACTACCTAAAGCTACTGCACTAGCTCCGCCTTTTTTAACTGCATAATCAATGTGGTCAATATTACCAGCTCCACCATGAGCAATTACTGGTATAGAAACTGCGTCAGTAACTTTTTTAATTAAATCAATATCAAAACCATTCCAAGTACCTTCACGGTCAATGCTGGTTAAGAAAATTTCCCCTGCACCATAATTTTCAACTTTTTGTGCCCATTCTACTGGATTTTTTTTTGTATTATAAGTTCCGCTATGACTCCAAACTTCGTATTTACCAAAAAGACTATTTTTTACATCAATACTGACAATTACTGACTGATTTCCGAAGTGCTCTGCTACTTGTGTAATAAAATCCGGATTTGTATGAGTTACACTATTTAGGATAACTTTTTCATACCCAATTGAAAATATTAATTTAACCGTTTCAAAATCATTTAGCCCTCCCCCATAACCTAAGGGCATGAAACATTCATCTGCAATTTCTTTCAGGAGTTTGAAATCAGGACTTCTGCCTTCGGGAGTGGCAGAAATATCCAAAAATGCGAGTTCGTCCACTTCAAGTTCGTTAAATATACGCACCGTATTGATGGGATCGCCTATGTAGCCCGGATTTTTGAATTTTACGGTTTTTACCAAAGCCCCACCCTTGAGCAATAAAGCAGGAATGATACGAACTCTCAGCATCAGATTTCTGCAAAGTTTTTCAGCAACTGCATACCAAAGCGATGACTTTTCTCCGGGTGAAATTGAGCGCCAAAAATATGATCTTTTTGAATAACCGCATCAAAATCCAATCCGTAATGGGCTGTAGCTGCCCGATGAGCCGGGTCATGCACTTTTACATAGTAGCTATGAACAAAATAGAAGCGGGGTTCTTCCGGTAGGTTTGCTGTCAGCGGATTGGTCTTCACCTGCTGTATCAGATTCCATCCCATGTGCGGCACTTTCAAATCCTGGGATGTTGGAAATCGGAGTGTTTGGCCGGGTATATAACCCAATCCGGGCAACCGTCCTTCTTCGCTGCCCAAAGTCAATAATTGCATACCGAGACATATTCCAAGTATGGGGACCTTTTCAATGAGAACTTTATGGTCGAGTGCTTCTCTGAAACCAGCTATGCCGTTAATCCGCTGCATCGCTGCGTCGAAGGCACCTACCCCGGGAAGCAACAATTTGCTGGCTTTGGCAAGCTCCTCTGGACGCTCGCAAACCTCAGCGGCCACTCCTATTCGCTTGAACATATTGAGAATAGAGCCAAGATTGCCCATGCCGTAGTGGAGGATGGTGATCATGATTTATTTACTTCAGCAGGGAAGCAATACTTCATGTAAAAACTGTGTGGTACCAAATGTGCTTTCATTAAGGCAAAAAATAGTGGTCGTAATCGCTCAAAGCGTTTTTTATAAGTAGGAAACTCATACCAATATCTGGGAGGACTTTGCATAATGTGTTCATATTCTTCCTCAGAAAGCGCTAAACGCTTTTTAAAGTAAGCCAATAATTCCGGCTCAACATAGGGTGGAGTTTCAAAATATTCTTTTAGCCCCACTTCCCTACTGATTTTCCCTTCTCTAACAGACGCTGAAATACTGTTGTTCCGGTAGTCAATATTAAATTTTTGTGGACAATAAATACTTTGAAAAAAAGATGTCATTCGATTTTCCAAATGATGCCCTCCATAATACTGCCAACCAAATTCCTTTTCAAGGAAGGCACGGGCTTCCTCCTTGGAATAAGATACATACCATAACGGTCTGATCTTTTTGATCCTATAAAAGACCGTCCATTTTATAAATTGCCAGAAAGTCATGAGCGGGTATGTTTTCATGGGTAGTTCGCCAAATCTTTGGTGAATACTTTTAATATACTTTCCA
>CAZTDB010000367.1:0-3545 GCA_964612385.1 uncultured Ignavibacteriaceae bacterium | reverse complement strand
AAAAAGGTATTTTTGTTATAGAAATGTTCGATTATTAAGAATATTCGAATACAAAATTTCTAAATATGACCTTTTTAGATACGCCTCATTATTTTTTAATTACTTTAAGCATTTCATGACTTACTTAGGTGAAACACCTCTTCCCATTTCGATTCCCGAAAGTGTTCGGGACAAGCTCCGAAAACTTTTCCATAGGAACCTTTGGTCGGGATAAGCCCCTGAACGCCGATTGTACTGTTTACAGCACAAGACTTTGGGATGCCTGCGCAGGTGGGTGGGAGTCCCGACAGCAGTCGGGATAAAATACGATAGCTGCAAAGATTTATTTTATAAACTCCGGGCATTTAGTTGTCTGCGGTTTTTTGTTTTAAATTTTTATGTCCCTTTTTTCCAAGACCGAAATTAACATTAATTCTTATTACGTCAATACTTACGAATGGTTAAATTCCAATTGGATTTTTTATTGGATTTGCAATAACGGAAAGTGATAGATGTGGAATATCTTTCTATACAAGAAATTAATTCTATGGAAGAAGATATTAAACATGAAATGACATTACTTCTTTCCAATAAAGCCATAGTGTTCAAATCCAACTCGCTTCAATTGCAGTTCTTTAGTGATTGTTTAAACAGCCCATTTAATTCCCGCCAGTCCTTTAAATTCAGTTCTCTGGGTAATACTCATAATGCACAACTAAAATTTGAAGTTGAAGACAAACTAAGAAAATTCTATCTAAGACCCGGAAGGAAGATAAACTTTGTCTTTCAAATTATCCCGCATCGGAGGAAGTATTCAGGGTGAAAATAATTTGGACAATACATGCTGGCAATAGACAACTCGATGAAGATAAGGTATGATTCGGAAGCTGATGTTTTAATTATGATTATACGAAACGAACAGCCTGTTGATGCAATAGAAGAAGATGGCGGTGTAATAGTCAGCTATGGACAGGATGGCCAGCCGGTTTCAGTAGAGTTCTTAAATGCATCTGTAAGAAAACTCATTAACCCTGATGAAGTAAGCGTAATTCTTGAGACAAAGAGATAATTTATCTGAAGGAGGAGTTTGCATAATGAAGATTATCGGAAATAGCTGTAATATAATGATTTAGGGATGCTATTTTTTTAAAGCTGTTTTTAATTTATTATACAGTAATAACTTAACGTCACTTCCCAAAATTTCGAAAACTGATTTTCGAAGATTTTTATCCTTGCGCTGGCGCTTGGTAGATAAGTTATTATGGTTAAAGGAGTTAAAAGTATATCCATAAAAGAATATTTAATTTTTTCGCAAGCGGGTCAAAATCTTTAAAAAAGCTTATATTATTTTTATTCCAAATCCTTATTTGAGTGCCTTAACGATCGCAAGTGCCCTCTAAAAATACTGTGTAAATTCTTTTCGAATAAATTATTATTGCATAACTATTAAAATTCAGTGCTTATAGAATAAGGCTTGACAAAGAAAGGAATACTCATAAAACTGAACGAAATTGCAATTAGTCAGATAAACTCATTGATTCAATCAACATCATTAAAGTAATTAAAATAAGATACTGATTTTTTTTAGCGCAACAAACAGGCTCCATAACACATGAGATTATTTAGCTGCCAAGATTTATTTTATACCCCGAATTACCACTCGGGGTTTTTTATTTTAAAAATTTCTTGCTTCGGACATTGATTGTACTGTCTGGTTAACCGCTCCTAACGGAGTTCATAAAGATATCTTCCTTTTATCCATTCATATTCTTCTAAATTCTTACAACTCCTCAAAAAAGATTCAACACGAAGTAAAGTCAAAATGTGATATAAATTCTTATTTCTAATCTAATTAGAAAATAAGCTTGACAAATAAAATAATATGATTTAAGTTTGAAACGAACAAAACGAATATTTCGTATAAAACAAATATTATGAAAATTACATATTTATCAACCAGAGAAGTGGCCGACCTGCTGACCGTAACAGAAACTACGGTTAAAAGATGGACGGACTCTAATAAACTAAATTGTACTAAAACTCTCGGCGGGCATAGAAAGTATACGCTGCAGGATATTGAGTACTTTGCAAAAGAGAATAAATTAGCTTTAGCCGGAGTGACTGCACCCCTAAGCAAGTCTCAATTAGAAAGGCTCGGTTATGCTGTTTTTTCAAGGAATTATGATAAGATCATTGAAATTATAATTGAGGAAGCTATGGAGGGAGATCGAGAGGGAATGTTTGAACTGCTAATGTATTTGGTAAAAAATCGCATGAAGTTCGCAGATCTTATAGATGATTTAATTCAGCCGGCTCTTGAAAAAATTGGTAAATTATGGCAGTTGAACAAATTGGATGTAAACGCCGAACATCTAGCATCGCATACTATAAAAACCGCTATGTCAAGACTAATCGTCCATCTTCCGCAGCAGAGAAAGAAGAATATTAAAATTTTATGTGCTTGTTCGGAGGGTGAATATCACGATATTGGATTGCAGGCACTGGGTTATGAGCTTGAACTAAAAGGATTTAAAATGCTCTATTTAGGTGCCGATACTCCATTCAAGTCTCTGGTAAAGGTAATAAAGCTCGAGAAACCTAATTTCATTTTAATCTCGGCAACAGCACCTTCAATTACTGTAACAAACTTTATGAATGGTATTAAAGAAGTGTATAAAGCAGCAAAAGCAAATGAAGCAAAACTAGTACTTGGAGGCAGATATGTACAAAAGTATGATTTGAAAAAGCTTGGTTGTGATGCTATTGTTGATTCAGTAAGAGAAACTATTTCGTTCATAAAAGGTTCATCTAAATAATAAAATATAAATAAATAAAAGGAGATAGCATGAAAAATCTTAATCTGATCGCTCAAATATTCATCATTGTTGGCGGACTGAACTGGGCTTTAGTAGGCTTGTTTAGCTTCGACTTGGTTGCCGTAATATTTGGTGAAATGAGTTTGCTCAGCAGAATAGTTTATGTACTTGTCGGTATTTCCGCAGTATATCAATTATTTACAATTAAGGCGATCACAAGTTCAACTAAGTAAAATCTAAAGAATGATGGAGGAATTATTCTCAACAATAATTCCTCCCGATAAATTATCACATGAAAACAATTAAAAACAATAGAGTATAAAATAAAACAAATTCTCTTAAGTATATTTTTATTCTTTATCTCGGTTTCAACTATTTCATTCGGAAAAGACTCTGATAAAATTAAGCTTGGTCTTGGATGGTATTCAACTTCTGCACCAGTCGGAGGCAGGATGTGGCTTAATCCAACAATTGGATTCGACTTGGGATTGGGTTATGCCGATAAAAATTATCTTGGAAGCATAGATGATAGATTTCACATTAATGTTGGCGTGATCTTTAATGCTGTCAAATCCGGAAGCGTTAATTTTTTTATTCGTCCCGAGGTTGAGTTTCAAACAAATGCAAGAGTTGTGGGAGCAGAAGTTAAAATCAAAGATGATCATTACTGCCGATCTTGGTGCGGAGTGGTTTATCGCTGATCAATTCTCTCTTTCAGTAGGGCATGGGCTGCAATTTGAACAATTAAGC
>CAZTDB010000366.1:0-3550 GCA_964612385.1 uncultured Ignavibacteriaceae bacterium | reverse complement strand
TTAAATAGTTTTAATCACTAAGATTTGTGCACGATGTTTGCAAATTCTTTATTACTAACAGTGCACGATGTCTTGCTAATTTTGTGTGCACGATGTTGTGCAAACTCTCAAGTGATTACTATTACAGTATGTATTTATGAGGCGTATCTAAAAAGCCTTATTTGTAAATTTTATATTGAAACATTGCTAAAAATCAAAACATTTCCTTAATGAAAATACCTTTTTAGAGAAGACTCATTTATTTTACCTTAACTTTTTTTCTCAAATATACCTGTCCGGAATTCCTAGTCCCACAGAATATCCAACCTTCCGGTACTCACCGTTATTGTCACGAGTCAAATTTGTATTTATAAATTTTACAACAATTTTTATTGAATAAGGCACAGCTTAATATTCTCTTTTCGGTTCAAAAAATATCAATGAACAATTTGTCCGAAGGATGCTGTGCAAAAGAAAATCACAAATAATGAAAAACAACGTATTACCGGCTTGTTAGTTAAGTAAAAACCAAATCTATCGGCATATTTCTCACCATTTTATTATTTTTGAATCAATTCAATTTATTTATGATTTAAAGGGAATTATTATGGCAGCAAATTTAGATATGATTAAAGATGTTTACGGCAGTTACCGCGATAAGTTAAGTAAGGTAAGAGCAATTGCTGGAAGACCGTTAACTTATGCCGAGAAAGTTCTTTACACTCATTTATGGGATTCGCCTTCAAAGGAATTTGGAAGAGGAAAAGATTATGCCGAATTAGCACCGGACAGAGTCGCAATGCAGGATGCAACAGCTCAAATGGCTCTGCTTCAATTTATGTCTGCCGGTAAAAAACGGACAGCAGTACCCTCAACGGTTCATTGCGATCATTTAATTCAAGCACAAATTGGAGCTAAAGAAGATTTATCAAGAGCGTCGGAAGAAAATAAAGAGGTGTTTGATTTTCTTGAGAGTATTTCAAAAAAGTACGGGATTGGATTCTGGAAACCCGGTGCAGGAATTATTCATCAGGTAGTGCTTGAAAATTATGCTTTTCCCGGCGGATTAATGATCGGAACCGATTCTCACACTCCAAATGCAGGCGGCTTGGGAATGATTGCAATTGGTGTTGGCGGCGCAGATGCCGTGGATGTAATGGCTGGTATGCCCTGGGAATTAAAATGGCCCAAGTTTATCGGCGTAAAGCTAACCGGCAAAATGAATGGATGGGCATCGCCTAAAGACGTAATACTAAAGCTCGCAGGAATTTTAACTGTTAAGGGAGGAACAGGAGCTATTGTCGAATATTTTGGCGAAGGGACTAATTCAATCTCCTGTACCGGCAAAGGGACCATCTGCAACATGGGGGCTGAAATTGGAGCTACTACTTCCATCTTTCCTTTTGATGAGAAGATGGTAGCTTATCTTAGAATAACTAATCGTGTTGAGGTTGCTGCTTTAGCTGAAGGTCATGCAGATGAATTAACTGCCGATGCTGAAGTGCTTGAAAATCCCGAAAAGTATTATGATCAGGTGATTGAAATTAATTTAACAGAGCTTGAACCACACTTGAACGGACCTTTCACTCCCGATAAAGCCTGGCCTGTTTCTAAAATGAAAGAAGCAGTGAGTCAAAATAATTTTCCCGACAAAATCAGTGTAGCTTTAATCGGAAGCTGTACAAATTCAAGCTATGAAGATATTGATAGGGCGGCAAGCATTGCTAAACAAGCTCTTTCGAAAGGCTTGAAAGCTGTTTCTCAGTTTACTATCACTCCCGGTTCCGAACAGGTTCGTGCTACTATTGAGCGTGATGGACAGCTTCAAACTCTTACGGAACTCGGCGGATTAATTTTAGCTAATGCATGCGGTCCTTGTATCGGGATGTGGAAAAGGATGGATATTAAAACAGGCGAGAAAAATACTATAGTAACTTCTTTCAATAGAAATTTTGCGAAGAGAAATGATGGAAATCCGGAAACATTAGCCTTTGTTGCAAGCCCCGAGTTAACAACTGCTTTAGCAATTGCAGGAAGATTATCTTTCAATCCTTTGACGGATGAGCTTGTAAATGAAAAGGGCGAAAAAGTTAAGCTCGATGCACCTAAAGGAGAAGAGCTTCCCCCGAATGGTTTTAATCCGGGTGAAAGCGGTTTTATTCCACCCGCGGAGGATGGTTCCGATGTTGAAGTAATTGTACGCCCGGACAGCGAAAGGCTTCAATTGCTTTCATCTTTCGAGCCGTGGGATGGAAATGATTTTCATGATTTAGCACTTCTCTTAAAAGTTAAAGGAAAATGCACTACAGACCACATCTCAATGGCAGGTCCCTGGTTAAGATATCGAGGACATTTGGATAACATTTCCAATAATATGTTTATTGGTGCACTAAATGCATTCACAGACGAACCGGGAAAAACCAAAAATATTTTTACCGACGAATATAAACCTGTTCCTGAGGTAGCGCGGTATTATAAATCCAAAGGAATCGGTTGGATTGTTATCGGCGATGAAAACTACGGTGAAGGTTCAAGCCGTGAACATGCAGCTATGGAACCAAGATTCCTTGGCGGTAAGGCAATAATCGTTAAAAGCTTTGCGCGCATTCACGAAACAAACTTGAAGAAACAGGGAATGCTTCCACTTACTTTTTCCGAGCCTAAGGATTTTGATAAAATAAAAGAAGGTGACAGATTCGATATCATCGGTTTAAAAGAACTGCAGCCCGAAAGGCAATTGAAGCTTGTAATAAAACATAAAGATGGTTCAATTGACGAAGCAATGCTAAATCATACAATGAACGAAGCGCAAATTAAGTGGTTCAAAGCAGGCAGTGCGCTTAACCTTATTGCGGCTGAGAGTGCCAAAAGATAGAGCAACAATTTTGAATAGTTTTGTTTCGTTAAAAAATTACTCAGTTAAGAAATGAAGAAGTTAATCGAGTAATCGAAGGTTCGAATAGGATCCTCGAAAGTATTTTTTGTTGAGATTATTATTTCAGAAGGATCGAGCCTGTGTAAAAAGTATTTCTGTTATTTCGATCCCGAAAGTATTCGGGAGAGAAATCTTTGAATTTGTTTAGATTTCTTTCCGAAGGAGTCCTTTCCAAAGAAACCCTTCGGGTTGGACAGTTGCTGTGCTCCTTCCTGCCTGCAGCAGGCAGGTGAAATGACATTTTGGAGTTTTCACACAGGCTCAATCCCGTGAAAAAATTACTTAGCAAACATGACATGAACGGATTACTTATACCAATCGCCTGATTTCATTCTGTTTTATACAGATATACAAGATTGAATCAATTCAAGCTATTCGTATATTCTTTTAAAATATAAATGAGGCGTATCTAAAAAGCCCTATTTGTAAATTTTATAGTGAAACATTACTAAAAATCAAAACATTTGGTTCTATGTTGTTTAGAGTGGGTAAGATATCCTTTAATAGTTACCTTGAGAAGTAAAATAATTAATTCTCTTAGAAAATAATGTCAATCAAATTTATCTTTTTTAAATTATCAATTACCGTCAGCTTCAGCTGACGGATAAAGAAATAAAAGAAAACCATCCCGGCTTT
>CAZTDB010000365.1:0-3553 GCA_964612385.1 uncultured Ignavibacteriaceae bacterium | reverse complement strand
AAATTTCATCAGCAGCTTTAGGTCAATCTTGTATAAATCAAGCCGCGGTTAACATCGTTATAACAGGAGTTTACGATCGAATAAAATTCAAGTATGGCGAGCGCGGAATCAGATACACCCACATGGAGGCAGGACATGCTGCACAAAATGTTTTTTTACAAGCTGTCTCGCTTAAGCTTGGAACCGTAGTTGTAGGTGCCTTTAGAGACGATGATCTACGAAAAGAATTGAAACTGCCTTCTAAAGAGACGCCTTTATACATAATGCCTGTGGGAAAATTAAAATAAGAATAGTTTTTTTACTGTTTAACTATTCCACGCTTTCTTCTAGGTTCTCAAAGGATCGAGATTGTGTGAAAGCTTCTGGCTAACAGTCTTTTTGACAGCAATTACAAATTGGATAATATTTATCGCAAACTGTGATTTTCTTTCAAACATTTTTTATTTTTCAAACCAGATATAACATTTTAATAAGAAAGAACCACACCACCCAATCAAGATAATAATGGATAAGGCTAAATCAATTCTAAAAAATACATTCGGTTACGATTCATTCAGACCGCTTCAGAAAGAAATTATCGAAAATATATTGAATAAAAACGACTCGCTTGTTGTAATGCCAACCGGAGGCGGTAAATCGCTTTGCTATCAAATACCCGCACTTATTTTCGATGGTTTAACTGTAGTGATATCTCCATTAATTTCGTTGATGAAAGACCAGGTTGAACAATTACGGCAGGCAGGGGTTAAAGCAGCTTTATTAAACAGTTCGCTTTCCTCCGCAGAGTATGCAATTAATTTTCAGAATGTAAAAAGCAGCCGTGCAAAGCTTCTTTATTTAGCTCCGGAATCTTTAGTTAAAGATGATATCGGGAATCTTCTAAGCCAAGTTAAGCTTGATTGTATAACAGTCGATGAAGCGCACTGCATTTCGGAATGGGGACATGATTTCAGAAAAGATTACAGACAGCTTGGAACATTTAGAAAAAAATTTCCTTTAGCGGTGTGTATTGCTTTAACTGCTACTGCAACTCCGCGCGTTCAAACCGATATTATTAAGAATTTAAATATGCGTTCCCAGAAAAAATTTATTGCAAGCTTTAACCGGGAAAATTTATTCATCAGGGTAATTCCAAAAAGAAATCCGTTTGAACAGACTGTAAACTTTTTAGACGAACATAAAAATCAATCGGGAATAATCTACTGCTTTTCAAGAAAACAAGTCGATACGCTGCATGAATCACTTTCACGGTTAGGCTTTTCAACCAAGCCCTATCATGCGGGTTTAACCGATGAAGAAAGAAATACAAATCAGGATTTATTTATAAAAGACGAAGTGCAAATCAGCATTGCCACTATCGCTTTCGGCATGGGAATAAATAAATCGAATGTACGATTTGTGCTGCATCATGATCTTCCGAAGAATATTGAATCTTATTATCAGGAAATTGGCAGATCGGGGCGTGATGGATTAAGATCCGATTGCTTGCTGTTGTTTAGTTACTCCGACATTGCAAAGATTAATTATTTCATCGATCAAAAAGAAGATGATAAAGAAAGATTATCGGCGCAAATTCATCTTGATGCAATGGTTAGATATGCCGAGGCAGAGGTGTGCCGCCGTATCCCGTTAATAAATTACTTCGGTGAAAAATATAACATTGATAATTGCGGGATGTGCGATAATTGTCTGACCGACGGCAAAGAAATAATCGACATAACCATTCCCGCGCAAAAATTTTTATCCGCCGTTAAACGTACGAGAGAAATTTTCGGTGCCGCTTATATTATCGATGTGCTGCTCGGTGCTGAATCGGATAAAATTTTTAGAAACAGTCATCAAAATTTATCGGTGTATGGAATCGGAAAAGAATTCGACAAGAAACAATGGCAGCTTCTTTCACGTCAGTTTCTGAATAAAGAGCTTATTCTCCGGGACATTGAGTTTGGCAGCTTGAAATTGACTCAAAAAGCGTATGAGGTGCTTCTACGGAATACAAAAGTTTATGGCTGGCTGAAAATAAAAGAATCTCCGCCTGCTAAATTAAAACCTGTAGAGCGAACATACGACGAATCGCTGTTTGAATTATTACGAAGCAAACGCAAATTGATTGCCGAACAAAAAAATATCCCGCCTTATGTGATTTTTTCTGATAAGTCCCTAATCGAGATGGCTGTTTATTATCCGACGGACAAAGAAAGTTTTTTACAAATTAACGGTGTGGGACATAGAAAATTTGAAACCTACGGAAACATTTTTTTATCCATTATAAAAAACTACTGCGCTAGAAAAAATATCAAGACTTCTAAAGTGCTTGGAAGTTCAACCGCAATAGGAAGAACGGGAAAGGTACGTAGATACATTATCGTCAGCGAAGCTTACAATAAAGGTGAATCAATCGATAAGCTTGCAGCGCAATATAATGTTACGCGACAGAGGATTATTAATAATTTAGCAAGGTATATCAATCAAGGAAATAAGATAAGAATTGACGGACTAGCGTCGTACATTACTCTGCCTAAGGAACATCATCACAAAGTATTTAACGAGTTTAAAAAAGAAGGAACCGCAAGCCTTAGTGCCCTCTACAAAAAATTTGATGAAAAAATTTCCTACAGCGATCTTCATCTTTTAAGGATGATTTATTTGTGCGAAAATAAAAAATGAAACTTCTGATACTTTCCTTAACTAAACACTTTTTACAAGAATAAATGTGTCTTCGCTTAAAAGGTATTTTAATAAAGGAAATGTTTTGATTTGCAGGAATATATAAATAAAAATTTCTGGACAAGACTTTTTTAGATAAACTCATAAATAATTGACAAAGCAAAAATGTTGATTGAATGATTTTACAATTTTTCACTTGCAATTTTTAATCCTTCTTTAATTACATACACTCTAATATCAAATTTGTTTTTGATTCTTGCTGAAAGCAAAATAATTATTGCATAGTTGCAAAATTTAAACCGGTTGTTGCACCGGTGCAATGTTGGTTAAGTAGTTTATCAAAAATTTTTTAAAATTGAATGATAACGCAGCTATTTATCTGGTATTCTTATTGTATTAAGCAACAATAAAAAAGGAAAGCCGATGCTTTTATCTCCGGGTTGTATTCCATGTATCGTGCGGCAGGCATATAATAATTCGAGAATGGCGGAGATTAACAATTCTGCTGTTCAACAAGAAATTTTATATAAAATAATGAGCTTGCTAATCTCCGATAAAAAAATAATTTCGGCGCATCATTTTTCAATTAAGCTTCAATCGGTGTTAAGTAAATACGTCGATGTACGGAAAATGTATCGTCAATTAAAAGAGTCCAATCTTGAAAAGGCAAAGAGATATATTCCATATTTGACTCACTTAATTGAGGGTGCTGCTGATAGATTGGAGATGTCAATCAGAGCTTCGATTGCCGGTAATATTATCGATCCGGGACCTAATCCAAACTTTGATCTTGAAAGAGAGATTAACACTATTACTTCTAAAAATATCAACTTGGATGCTTATCCAAAATTTAAAGAGGATTATAAAAAAGCTAAATCGATTCTTT
>CAZTDB010000364.1:0-3561 GCA_964612385.1 uncultured Ignavibacteriaceae bacterium | reverse complement strand
AAACTTCGGCGGTAAAAGTATGTAAATTCAAAGGCTTGTGTTCCCATGCAAAGGGATCTATGCCGGTTTTTTCACAAATTGCGGTTAAAAATTGCGGTATCGAATAATTATTCTCTTTGGCAACCTGCGGTAAAAGAACACCGCGCCGGTATCCTTCCTCAAGTATTAACCCGTGTCTTCCTATTTCAATATCCTCATAGCTTCTGATCGGATTCGGGAGCGAAAGCACCGAGATTTCTATGTTTACTTTTCCTAGCTCTTCGCGGGTTAAGGGAGGAAATCTGGGATCGTTTGAGGCAGCTTGTATCGCTGCGTCACACACAGTCTCAAATATGCTTTTTTGAGACGAAAGATATCCAATGCATCCTCTAAGGCGACCGTTAATGGTTAAAGTTACAAATGCACCGGCGTTTCGTTTGAGATTAGGAAATCTACTAAATTCAATAACCGGAGTGGGCTTCTCCGAAAAAAGTGTCTGAATTGATTCGCGGGCTGCTGCTAATAATATTCCTCTCTCTTCTGTAGTAAGTGCCATATTATTTCTCCCATAATATTATTAATCATGTTTTATCGAACATACTAATAAGGCTGATTTTTCTTTCAAAAGAAAAAGACGATCATCGATTACAAAGAATGAATCCGGTATAAATGCACGTGCTGCTGAGTTCAAAGTTTCTTCAAAAATAACTTTTTCAGGCTCAATTTCAATAGCCTTGATTTTATTTTTTAAACTGCCGTCATTGTTAACCGTATGATAGCTTAATAACAGCACATTTTTACTAATTATATAATCGATGCTGCCGGCTACTAAATCATCTTCTTTCACTTTTTGTATAATTTTTAATGATGTAGGATCGTCTTTCGATATAGAAGAAAATTTCTGCGGGAATGAAAAAGCATCGTAAAAGCTATCCTTAGTGCTGTTTGCTCTTATTCTATTTACTTCCGGTGCATTATTTCCTAATTCGGATATCAATTCTCCTGTCTTAGGATTCAGAACAAAAAAATTCCTTCCTTCGAACTGCATTTGATAGGAGTAAAGATTATTGCCATTAAGAAAAAGAAAACTTTGGTTTTCAACTTCCCATAGTATTTCTGCAGAAGCGATATCGAATGCGATGATACCTTTGTGATAAGGAAGATCCGGTTTTAAGAATTTATGAAAAAATATTATTCCGTCGGCTGCGTCCTCAATTCCAATCCAGAATTTTTCATCAAGCTGGAAACGTGTTAGTATCTTCTGTCCAGATGAGATTTTTATGCAGCTAAAGAAAGCTTTCTTTTTTTCAACGTCGCGTTCTTCGATAACGAGCATATCATGTCCGGCTGGTATTATCCGCCAAATCTGATTCTTACTTTTATATGAATATTCTTTCTTAATTTTTGACATAAAAAAATTAATGTTTAATCGGTTCGAACAAAGCAGTAAAATGTCTCAGCATCGGAGCTTCATAAATAATTTTATAACCGCTTAAACGATCTCTATTCTTGAATACTTCTAAAATCACTTCAATAACATAATCGATATGGCTTTGAGTATAAACTCTTCTTGGAATAGCAAGTCTTACTAATTCCATCGGAGGCGGCATCAATTTACCTGTATTATCATACTTGCCGAACATTACGCTTCCGATTTCAACTGCTCTAATTCCTCCTTCAATATAAAGCTCGCAAACTATAGATTGTCCGGGATATTCTTCGGGCGGAACGTGCGGCAAGAATCTTTTTGCATCGATGTAGATTGCATGCCCGCCGGGCGGTTCAATTATCGGCACACCGGCAGCAATTAATTTTTCGCCAAGATACTCTACGCTTCTTATTCTATATTGAAGATAATGTTCGTCAAGCACTTCATTCAAGCCTTGCGCTACAGCTTCCAAATCGCGACCGGCTAATCCGCCGTAAGTAAGAAATCCTTCAGTAACGATTAACAAATTTCTGCATTTCATTGCAAGTTCGTCATCGTTTAATGCAAGAAAACCGCCTATGTTAACTAATGCATCTTTTTTTGCACTCATCGTTGCTCCATCGGCATAGGAAAACATTTCTTGTGCAATTTCAAGTATTGTTTTATTCTCATATCCTTTTTCTCTCTTCTTGATGAAGTAAGCGTTCTCGGCAAATCGGCATGCATCGAGGAAAAGCGGAATATTGTACTTTGCACAAATTTCTTTCACCTCTTTAATATTTTGCATCGATACAGGCTGCCCACCGCCGGAATTGTTCGTAACAGTAAGCATACAGAGGGGGATATTTTCTCTGCCTTTTTCATTTATAAATTTTTCAAGAAGAAGCGTATCCATGTTGCCTTTGAAATCTGCTCTTACTTCAGGGTGCTTTCCCTCTTCAACCAAAATATCAACGGCTTCGGCATTAGTAAACTCGATGTTTGCTCTCGTAGTATCGAAGTGAGTGTTATTTGGGAAATATTTTCCGGGTCCGCCTTCTATAAAAAATAATATCTTCTCTGCGGCTCTCCCTTGATGAGTAGGAATGATATGCTTCATGCCGGTAATCTTTTTAACCACTTCCTCGAATTTGTAAAAGCTTTTTGAGCCGGCGTACGATTCATCGCCTCTCATTATGCCTGCCCATTGTTCGGAGCTCATAGCTGAAGTTCCGCTGTCGGTAAGCAAATCGATAAGCACATCATCTGCATGAAGAAGAAAAGTGTTGAAGCCTGCTTTTCTAATCAGCGACTGTCTTTCTTCTTTAGTTGTAAAACGTATTGGTTCAACAGATTTAATTTTAAATGGCTCAATTATAGTTTTCATGCTCGCCCTAATTATTGAAAATTCATGTTTCAAATTATTCTTTAATGAATAAGAAGGCAAATTTTGCTATGTAAAGTATGCTTGACATTTTGTAAAGAATACTATAATTTCATTCCCGAAGAAATAAAAACACTTAAACTAAATTTTGCAGGAGAATGAAGATGAAAAATTTTATAAGGAATTTTTCTTTCCCGTATAAGACGGGCATTTTAATTCTTTCCACGCTTATCCTTTTCATTCCGGTAATTTTCATCGGGATGCTTGGTCCGGATAAAGTTATAACATTAAGTGCAAGGTTGATAAGATTACTATTTCTGATCCCAACCTTTATCGCGATGCTGGGATTCATTTATTGCACCTTAGGTTATCATTTCCAAATACTGAGGGGAGACGAACTAAAACTTAGGATTCATTTTGAATCGTTAAACATCTCATTTACTTCCATGCTTGTATCCTTTTTCATTTTGATTTTTGTATTTATCAATTTTGCCCCGGTTATGCTTAACTGGATTTTAGTCTTTCTTGCCGTAATCGGAATAGTTTCGTACTTATTGGCTGCGCAATTTGTTAAAGAGAAATATCAATGAAAAACAAGCTAAAAGTTTTACGAGCCGAACGGAATATTTCTCAGGATGATTTAGCAAAAGCCGTAGATGTTTCAAGGCAGACGATAAATGCAATCGAGCGAGAAAAGTACGATCCGAGCTTGCCGCTTGCATTAAAAATTGCTAAATATTTTGAAAAGAAAGTAGAAGAGATTTTTTTTCTGTCAGACTGAAATCGGCGG
>CAZTDB010000363.1:0-3565 GCA_964612385.1 uncultured Ignavibacteriaceae bacterium | reverse complement strand
CGCGGATCGGCAGTTAACACTCCGTCAACATCGGTCCAAATTTGAATTTCATGAGCATTTAAAGCAGCGCCGAAAATTGAAGCAGTATAATCAGAACCGCCCCGTCCTAAGGTTGTAGTTTCATTGTTCTTAGTAGAGCCAATAAATCCCGTGATGATTTGAAGCTTCTTATGAGTATTGAAATACTCACGTATTTTTTTGTTTGTCAGTTCAAAGTCAACTTTGGCGTACCCGAAAGAATCATCGGTTTTCAGGATTGATCGGCTGTCCAGATATTCACAATGAGTTCCACGGACTGAGATTGCATTTGCAATTATATAATTCGACAACCTTTCACCAAAACTCTGAATAAAGTCTAACGTTTTAGGTGATAATTCTTTAATTAAGAATATTCCATGCAGCACGTCCTCCAATTCATTCAACAACACTTTTATCTGCGCTAAAATTGCACTTTGGTCTTTTGCTGAGATAAGCTCTTTTACAATTGAAAGATGTCTTTTCTCTAAATCTTTAAACTGTTCGATATAACTTTGATTACCTGATGCCGCGAGATTTCCGCATAATATTAACTGATCGGTAACTCCCTGCAAGGCTGAACAAACTGCTGCAATTTCCTTTTCTTTATTTAGAGTCGACAGTATTATATCGATTACATTTAAGATGCGTTTTGCATCTCCTACCGAAGAACCTCCGAATTTAAGTACTATCATTGTACCACCTGTAAAAAATATTCAAAAAAAAACCGGCTCAATACTGAAGCCGGTTTAAATTTCTTGTTTGGTAATTATACAACCGTGCTTCAGCCGCCGTGCATTCCGGTGGGTGTAGTTGTAGTTGTGCCGCTCATACCGCAAGAAAAACTATATGTATATACTTTTGTACTCATATAAAATAAAAACTTGGGCAAAAGTAACATATAATTTTTCATTTGTCAAATAATTTTTATAGAAGATAGATTTATTACAATACTGTCCAAAATAATTTCAAGCTTATAAATGAGTCTTCTCTAAAAAGGTATTTTCATGAAGTAAATGTTTCGATTATTAAGAATACTCAAATAAATAAATTCAAAATAAGAGCTTTATAGATACGCCTCATAAATGAAATTGAAACAGCTTAAAATTTCTAATCGACTATCTTGATTTTAAAATCAGACCCCCTACTTCATCCCCGACCGAAGGTTCTTTATGAAAAGCTTTCGGGAATTCTGATATTATGTTATTATATTTTTTCACTATCAACCGACTAAAATTTAGTTTTAGCAGAAAAGTTTGGGAAACAGAAATTAAGTGAACAAAATATTCCATTATTAAAAATATACCTGTTAGGGTGGCTGAATGTGAACCTTAGTAACACACAATTACCCATATACCCTAACCTTATCCGAAGGATCTAGGGATTAGCTTATTGATTTGTAATAAGCTAATCCCTAGATCCTTCGGATAAGGTTAAAAATCGGGGTGTTGGCTGTGTTACTAAGGTCAATAAGGTTTTTTCATTAGTTTTCTTTTAATGTTAATGCAGCTTGCTTTTATTTCTTTCTATTTTTTGTCGGTTAGTAGTGATATTTTTTTTAATATCTTGTCCCCACAGGGACAAAAACACGTTTATTTTTCTTAAAAGAAAATAAAAGTTCCTTTATGGACTAAATATCTCTCGAATTATTTGAACACCACAAGAATTCAAAGTTCGGCCTGCCTGGCAGTCGATAAATAGGAGCAACATATAGCACTTTCATTTTGGACAGTTATGGTAATAATATATTATCGTGCAAAAAGTTTAACATAAATACCCTTAATATTTTTGAAAACCTTAGTAATGATAAATACCCTCAAAACTTTTTCACATCATTACCTTAATTATGAAGATAAAATTATTTTAGACAGAAGGTCTGCCGATGAATAAATATCAATACTTTTATATTTATTTACAAAGCAGCTTTACGAAAAATCAACAGCTATTTGAGGTAAAAGAACTTTGATTTTCATTGAATTGCTCAGAATGCGTATAGAAGCTGAAAAAAACTATTTAACAGAAAAAAGCATAGAAAAAATGTTATTATGTTTTTTGTCAGTAATATAAAAATACTTGACAAACGGCAGTTGATGCTTTATATTGCCTCCCAAGTTTAAGCAAAAATGCGCAGCGAGAAAAAAAATATAACCAAAAGTTACTCTGCAGTCTTACCCAATGACCGCACACGTATCGTTGTGCTTAATGTAAATAACATCCTTCCTTTAGATGTCATTCTAGGGATTACCGTTATTATTAGCATTCTAGGAATTATAATTCTAGGCTAATAAGCATAGGTCAATCCCAAATCAACATAAAATAAAAATAATAAAAGTGATATAGGAAGCGGGATTGACCTGAATCCCGGATTTATATCTTAAGGAATTTTGTTTTCAGAGGTGATGAATGAGATCTATGTATAAACAAAAGCGAAATCAATTTCAGCAAAACTTCAAAAAAAGTTTTACTGAAATCTACACACCTGCCACAAGCTTGCCGCTTTTAAACTATTTCATTCATCACCTTTATAAAAAATTATTTCAAAAGAATTTAGTGCTAGTTAAGAATCGCTTGTATCTAAAATTATTATTGAATAATCATTTGCATTACCTGAACAGCAAGAGAATCTTTATGAACAACTTTTTGAAAATAAATAATTTAAAGACCAATGAAAGGAACAGTTATGCGTTCTAACAAACAAAAACTTTCGGGTGCCGATATCTTTTTTGAGTGTCTTAAACGTGAAAAAGTTGAGTATGTATTTGGTTATCCGGGAGGTGCAGTTCTAAAACTTTATGAGCGGTTGTACGATGTCGACTTTCTTAAGCACATTCTTGTGCGCCATGAGCAAGGTGCAACACACATGGCTGAAGGTTATGCTAAGGCGACCGGCAAAGTCGGGGTTGTGTTAGTAACTTCAGGTCCCGGTGCTACTAATACTGTTACCGGAATTGCCGATGCTTATATGGATTCTGTTCCTATAGTCGTATTTACAGGACAAGTTCCAAGTCATTTAATTGGTAATGATGCATTTCAAGAAGCAGATATAGTAGGAATTACAAGACCTATAACCAAACATAATTTCTTAGTACGGGACATTAAAGAATTAGCATCAATAATCCGTAAAGCTTTTTACATTGCCTCAACAGGAAGACCCGGTCCGGTGCTGGTCGATCTTCCCAAGGATGTAATTAATTCTGTGTGTGAATTTGATTACCCGGAAAGGGTTGAGATCAGAGGTTACAAACCCACTTTATACGGGCATCAAAATCAGATTAAAAAAGCTGCCGATATAATTAAAAAGGCTAAACGACCTTTACTATACGTTGGGGGTGGAGTGATAATGTCGGGCGGGGAGAGAGAGCTTCGATTGTTTGCAAAAGAAAATAAGCTTCCGGTTACAATGACTCTCCAAGGTCTTGGCGCATACCCGATGAACGATGAACAATCTTTAGGGATGCTTGGAATGCATGGTACCTATTGGGCGAATCAAGCAGTAAATAATTGCGATGTGCTGGTTTCCTTGGGTGCAAGGTTTGATGATCGTGTTACC
>CAZTDB010000362.1:0-3594 GCA_964612385.1 uncultured Ignavibacteriaceae bacterium | reverse complement strand
AACCTTGAAGTGCGCGAGTGGGTAACTAAACACTCAACTAACTCGTAATCAGCCCTATCACTTCTTTGCATTGAATGAGAGTGCTTCTTCACCCAATATTTTTGTAACCGAGTTAATAAATGAATCGGATAAGTTCACTCTTCGATTTCCTAACGAAAAACATCTAACTTTTGAATTAACATCAATTAAGTGAATATAAACCGGAAAACGTCCTTCGTGCTTTGTGATGATTGCATTTAGCTCTTTTACATTATCCAATGAATTTTTTTGCTCATCGATAACAATTTTTACGCCCTCGGCAAATTCTTCACGAGCTTTGCTTAATGGTATTACTTTTTCGATATGAAGCTTTACTGCATCGCCGCTGCTTTCGGGTTTACCTAGTATAAAAATGCATTCTTCTTCTTCGATAAGCGTACCGTAGAGGTCGTAAGTTTTTGAGAACATCAAACATTCGCATGAGCCGGAAAAATCGTCGAGAGTAAAGAACGCCATTGTCTTACCAGATTTATCTATTTTCCTTGATAAATCGGTTACAACGCCGCATGTGCGAACGACTTCCAATCCCTCGAATAACTCCGTATCTCCCATCTTAATAGTGGCAAAAGAATTATATTCCAATTCATATTTACGCAGAGGATGCCCCGTTACATAGTGTCCGATTACCTGCCGCTCTCTGGATAATCTTTCTTTTTGCGACCATGGTTTGAGGTCAGGTAATTGAGGTTCAATAATTTTGACTTCATCTTCCATTGCACCGAATAAGCTATTTTCAGAAACTAACTTTGAATTTTGGACCTTGTGCCCGAATTCCAATGCCGATTCTACGGCTGCGAAAAGTTTGGCTCTGATCCATTCTATAGAATCGAATGCACCGGCTAAAACCAAAGCTTCTAAACATCGCTTGTTTACTACTCTTGTATCAACGTTCGAACAAAAATCGAAAATGCTTGTGAAGTTTCTTCCCAGCTTTTCCCTGCTCCGGATAATTTCTTCAACGGCGGCAACACCAACATTTTTTATTGCCGACAAACCGAATCTGATCTTACCATCTTCAACATCAAAATATACCGATGGATTATTAACATCCGGAGGAAGAATATGAATTTTTAATTTCCGGCAGTCTTCAAGAAAGGCTCTTACTTTATCCGTATTCCCAAATTCATTTTTTAAGTTGGCAGCTAGAAACTCCGCTGTGTAATGAGCTTTGAGATATGCGGTTTGGTATGCAACGTAGCTGTATGCAACTGCATGACTTTTATTAAAGCCGTAATTAGCAAATTTGTCGATAGCATCAAAAATTTCTTCGGCAATTTTTTTTACGATTCCGTTTTTAATAGCTCCTTCAATAAACTTAGCCTTTTGCTGCTTCATTGCCTTAAGATCTTTTTTACCCATTGCACGTCTTAGTATATCAGCCTCGGCAAGACTCAGCCCCCCAACTTTGTTTGCAATTTGGATAACCTGTTCTTGATAAACAATTATTCCATAGGTTTCTTTTAATATCGGTTCTAACACAGGGTGAAGGTAGCTTACTTCTTTTAAGCCAAACTTACGATTGATGAAATCTTCTATAAAATCCATCGGACCGGGACGGTATAATGCATTCATTGCAGAAAGATCGCTTAGGCTTGTTGGTTTAAGCCGCTTCAGATACTCACGCATCGGGGCAGATTCAAACTGAAATATACCCGTTGTTTGACCTTTAGTAAAAAGCTGATAAGTATTTTCATCATCAAGCGGAATAGTCTCGATATCTATTTCGATTCCATGATTCTTTTTAACAAGCGCAATTGTGTCTCTTATTATTGTTAATGTACGCAGACCTAAAAAATCCATTTTTAACAAGCCGGCATTCTCAATTTCTTTCATATTGAATTGAGTAACAATATCGTTTTGCGAAACTGCATTAGCCAGAGGGACATAATTACTTACATCGTCGGGAGTGATTACCACACCTGCTGCGTGCTTGGATGCATTCCGGTTCATTCCTTCGAGCACTTTTGCGTACTTAATAAGATTTTGAATTTCCGGATCATTGGATTCTTTCACCCATTTCAATTCGGCTACCTCGTTAAGCGCCTGCTCAATGGTATAAACCTTTCCAAATTTTGAGGGGATGAATTTCGTAATTTTATTTACAGTGGGGATAGGAATTTTCAATACCCGTGCAACATCGCGAATTACTGCTTTAGAAGACAATCGATTGAAAGTAATAATTTGGCTGACGCAATTCTGCCCGTATTTTTCTTTTACATAATCTATCACTTCACCACGTTTATCGTCGGCAAAATCGACATCAATATCGGGCATCGATTTTCTGGCGGGATTAAGAAATCTTTCAAAGAGAAGATTATATTCAAGCGGATTTATATTTGTTATCCCGAGTGCATAGGCAACCAAGCTGCCGGCAACGCTGCCTCTTCCCGGACCAACCGGTATGTTCATTTTCCTGGCAGAATTAATAAAATCCTGCACTATTAAAAAATAACTTGAGAAACCCATTTGCTTAATTGTCTCTAACTCAAACTTAAATCTCTCTTCTATTTCCGTAGTGATATTTTTAACTCTTCTTCTTAAACCATCTAAGGCTAGCATCTCTAAATATTCTTCCAAAGTTTTAGCCAGTGAGTTTTCAGGTATTGGAAAATTAGGAAAATGATGTCCTTCAAATTCTAGTTCTAAATTAATCTTCTCTTCGATCTCGATAGTATTTTCAATTGCCCCTTTAAATTTTTTACCGTGGGAACGTTCCGAGAAAAGATTTTTCATTTCTTCCGCAGACTTAAAATAGATTTGATCGGTGCCGTATCGAAGCTGCCGGTAATCTTCCCCGTTTTTCTCTGAAAGCTTTAGGAGAATATTATGAGCTATCGAATGATCCCGCTCGATGTAATGGCAGTCGTTAGTAGCAACCAATTTTATTCCTAATTCCTTAGAGAGTTTCGGCATTCCTTCAAGCACAGACCGTTCTCTTTCCATGCCATGGTCCTGGATTTCTAAATAAAAGTCATCGCCAAAAATTTCTTTATAGATGATGGCTGTCTTTTTTGCCTTCTCATAATCGTTATCAACCAGATGAACTGCCACAACCCCGCTTACACATGCTGAAGTACAAATCAATCCTTCACTGTATTTTTTAAGCAGCTCTAAATCAATTCTTGGTTTGTAATAGAATCCTTCGGTATGCCCAAGTGTAGACAGCTTTGATAGGTTTTTAAAACCCTGTTTATTTTTTGCCAACAAGATGAGATGATCATAATGCTTTTTACGTTTTCGCCCAGTTCCATCTGATTTTCCATTTTGTTCTTCAACCTTACCTTTATCGAAACGGCTGCCTTCTTTAACTATATAAGCTTCCATTCCGATGATAGGTTTTATTCCTTCATCCTTTGCTTTTTTGTAGAACTCCGGGATTCCGTACATCACGCCGTGATCGGTAAGTGCAACGGCGTGCATGTTATGCTTTTTTGCAGCCAGGATTAGATCATCAACGGTGCACGCACCATCCTGCAAACTGTAATGAGTGTGATTATGTAAATGAATAAAATCTGACATGCAGCTTTTTCCAAGATTCAAAATGAAAAGAATAAG
>CAZTDB010000361.1:0-3602 GCA_964612385.1 uncultured Ignavibacteriaceae bacterium | reverse complement strand
CTGTTTTAAAATAACTCTATTTTTTTTAAATGGAAATAAAAATCTTGCTTTGTAGTGTGCCTTTATAAGAAATAATTACGGTAAGCGTAATTATTTTTTCATTTTGTTCTTCATTCGTTATTGTAACGGCACTATAGTAAACTCTCATCCCTCATTAATCTTTCATTACTCTTATCATAACGAAGCATGCTTCCGGATGATATTGAATAGTTACCACGTGCATGAATGACCCACGAATGCTATTAAAAATGTTGGCTGCCCTTGGGTTATTGATAAAGATTTTTTATTCACCCATTTCTGACTGAAAGTTCTTCATGAAAGGGTTCGATAGCCATTCATTCATGTCCAATGGATTCTGTGGACAATCATTCAATCAATCATTCACGTCGGCTACATTCGCTCCATTGGATGTAAGACAAAAAAGCTCACCTCTTATCGATAAAAATTAGCCGCCTGCCGAATTATAGTGTATGTTGGCTTTAACTTCTTTTCAACACTCGATCGATTTATTATGTTTGGCACGGAGTCATTAAAAAAGGGCTTTTGAGGAGAGGGTTGCAGAAGAATTAAATCAATTATTTTCTCAATCTTAAAATGCTTAATAACTAACTTTTTAATTTTTCGGGAGGGTTGAGATAATGTCTCTTTATGCACTAATTGTTACTTCAATTCTAATTTTTGCGGGATCGATGATTCTGCTTATAGGCGGGTCGTATATCGCCTACAGATTAAAAAGACGATCCCCTTATGAGATAAATTCTTAAAGTTCGATAAAACTGCGGATCGATTGTTAACGCCGGGATATTTTTAGATAAAAACATTTCTCGTAAAATTGGTTAATGAAAATATATCCGCAGCTTAAGTGAGAGGCAGAGGGAAATTATATTACTTGGAGGGCTAAAATGGATGTTTATTCAAGATTAATTCCATTACTGATAGGGTCTATAGGTATCTTTTTTATTGTTGTGATTATTTCTTATTTGCTGTATAAAATACGAAAAAAGATCAGCGGGAATATCCGTTAAACCTCTCATGTCATTTCAATTCAACCTTTATCTATTTTTATTATTAAAATAATTTTTAGTTTCAGCGGCAACAACACCGCCCAAGCCTAACAAACCGATTAAGTTAGGCAATGCCATTAAACCGTTCATTATGTCGGCAAAGCTCCACACCATATCTAATTGAGAAATTGCACCAACGAATACTGCAATAACAAACAGCACACGATATGGTTTTACCGCTTTAACTCCAAGCAGAAACTCGAGTGATTTTTCGCCGTAATAGCACCAGCCAAGTATAGTGGAGTAAGCAAAAAGAATAATGCCGAGTGAAACAATAATTCCTCCCCACTCTCCGGGCAGTGCAGTAGTAAATGCCATTGAAGTAAGCGGAACCCCATTTGCGCCCGAAGTCCACACTTCACTAACAAGAATAGCAAAACCGGTGAATGAACAAACAACAATTGTATCGATAAATGTTTGAGTCATTGATACTAACGCTTGAGTAACGGGATGTTTTGTTTGTGCGGCAGCCGCGGCAATCGGTGCGCTGCCCAAACCGGATTCGTTTGAAAAAACTCCGCGCGCAACTCCCATCCTAATCGTAAGCATAATAGTAGCGCCTGTAAATCCCCCCGCTGCGGCAGTGCCTGTAAACGCTTCGGTTAATACTAAAACAATTACCGATGGAACATGTTCAATGTGAATGAATACCACCACTAAAGCGGCAAGCATATAAAAAACAACCATTATCGGAACAAGAACCTGCGTAACTTTGCCGATACTTTTTATTCCGCCGAGAATGACTAAAGCAGTTGCAAAAGCCAGTATGATTCCTGTAAAGTAAACCGGAATATCAAAGGAATGACGAACCGCATCAGCAACGGAATTGGATTGAACCATGTTGCCAATACCAAATGCTGCTATTGATGCAAAGACCGCAAAGAGAACCCCAAGCCATTTCATCTTTAAGCCTTTGGAGATGTAGTACATCGGACCGCCGCTCATTTCACCTTTTTCATCCTGCTCTCTGTATTTTACTGCTAAAACGGCTTCAGCATATTTTGTTGCCATACCGAAAAGACCGGTTATCCACATCCAAAAAAGTGCGCCGGGTCCGCCAATGGCAATTGCTGTGGCAACACCCGCAATATTTCCGGTACCTACCGTTGCGGCTAATGCCGTCATCAATGCCTGAAAGTGAGAGATGTCTCCTGGGTTATCTCCCTCATCTTTTCTTTTGATTAGTGCTAACCATAAAGAATGAAGCAGGGTTCTGAACTGTAAACCCTTTAACAAGAATGTTAAATATATTCCCGTGCCGACTAAAAGAATCAGCATCGGCGGTCCCCAAACGAAATTTGATACTTCGGTAAGAAATGATTGGATTTGTTCTTCCATTATATCTCCTCGATTATTTCCAGGTTGTGGTATTAATAGAACTCTAAACAACGCATTTGAATCGGTCGTTGACGATACGAAAGATACTTTTCAAGAATATTGTCAACCACCCCTTCATCCCCCCTAAGAGGGGTCAACGCTCTATCTTTGAGGTAATAAAAGACACGTGAAAAATTAAAACATATTATTAAAAATTTGTCAAACCATTTACCAATAATTTTCTTTAAAAAAAGCATGTTGTCCTCTCTTGCCCGACCGAAGGTTCTCCCAAGATCCTTTGAACTTTGAAAAGGGTTCTTCGAAAGACGGGCAAGGTGTGTGTAAAAAAACTTCAATGTATTAATTCTTTTAACATTCTTTAGTTATCAGATATGCTGAATTAAAAGGGGATCAATATGTTCCAAAGCTTGACTGCATTATTGTTTTAATTTTCGGGGTAGAATATCAGAAAAGATAAGACAAAAATCTATTTATGTGGCGAATCTAAAAAAGATTGTATGCGCACATTTTGAGTACCAAGACAAATAGTATTATGAATTTTGCGCAAATAAGCTATTAACTCATGTTACGCAGCAAGCCAAACCTCCGAGATTTCAATGAATGTTTTGCAAGAATATTTGTTGAGGTGACCCATAAGACGAGTTGTAAGAAAATACTAATAGACAAAACCTAGGAAGTTTCCCCCGTTACGTGCGTAAAGTGAGTTATTAAACAACCTCAAAGAGATAATCACAAAGCAAATAAAAAATGGAAGAAATGATGGGATTCGACGAATGTCAAACAACTCCCAATATTTCGCTTCTAACGGAGCTTGTGTTTAGCTCGGGTTTTTTATTCTACTAATGTTTCGCTCCCCTGGAGCTAAAGAAGATGTGTCTTTAATATTCCAACTCCTTTAAGGGTGAAATATTAGCTGTGCTGAGGCATTAACCATGGTGAAAATTACTGAAGTATGTTTGATAAATAATGCTGCTGGAATTTTTATTAAGATTTCGTTTACAAATTTTTTAATTGCTAATTTTACATTAAAGGATTTTATCCATCCATTATTAATGATCGAAGAAAAATCCAAATCATAAACATGGATTCGAAAAATGAAATTTGTCATTTGTTTTGCTGCATTAAACGTACTGCTTTGCACCGTTATGTCTTCCGCAACTTTCAGCAAATACGATAAGATAAATGAACAGCCGCTTGCCG
>CAZTDB010000360.1:0-3604 GCA_964612385.1 uncultured Ignavibacteriaceae bacterium | reverse complement strand
TTTCTGTTTCCTAAACTTTTTTGCTAATACTAAATTTTAGTCGGTTGATAGTGAAGAATAATTATTTAAAACTCGATTGCAATTAATTTCAGATGCAATCTTTCGGAAAATTATTACTTTAAAAGTTTCTATTTTGTGCTGGCTCATAAATTAAATTTTCATAAGGCTAAAGAAAATGCAAGCAATAGGAAAAACCCCTTTAATAAAATTAGAACGGTTAACTGAACCCGGCTGCGCTGATATATATGTAAAGTATGAAGGCGCAAATCCTACCGGAAGTATGAAGGATCGTATGGCGCTCTCAATGATTGAAGGTGCTGAAAGAAGAGGCGAACTTAAACCCGGCGGGACAGTTGTTGAATATACCGGTGGAAGCACCGGAAGCTCCCTGGCAATGGTGTGCGCAGTAAAAGGCTATAAAGCACACTTCGTTTCATCGGATGCTTTTGCCGATGAAAAGCTTCGAGCCATGCGGGCTTTCGGCGCCGGGCTTGATATCATTCCAAGCGAAAATGGATTGATAACTGCTAAGCTCATTAATTCTTTAATTGAAAAAGCAAGAGAATTAAGCAAAGCTCCCAATACATTCTGGACGGATCAATTTAACAATATTGATAATAAGAATGCATATCACGCTATGGCAAATGAAATCATAGAGGTACTGGGAAGTAACTTTGATGAATTCATAATGGGAGTAGGAACCGGCGGAACTTTTTCCGGCAATGCGGAAGTTTTCAAAGATAAAATACCGAATATTCGCTGCATCGCTATCGAACCGCTCAATGTTCGCGCACTTTCAGGCGGCGATACAACAGGCACGCATAAATTGGAAGGAATTGGAGCCGGCTTTGTCCCATCTATCTGCAGACTTGATTTGGCAGATGAAATAATTTCAGTATCGGATGAAGACGCTTATAACACTGCAAGAAAGCTCGCTCGTTTGGAAGGAATATTTGGAGGAACTACTTCAGGGGCAAATGTTTGGGCGGCAATTCAAAGAGCAAAAATAATCGGACCCGGAAAGAAAATAGTCACAATTATTTGCGATTCAGGATTGAAATATCTTAACGGGGATTTGTATAGATAAACAAAATGAAAGTTATCACAAACGTATTTATCAACTTTACTAAAAGGGTTTGAACATTTATTTAATTCCGACAAATATTTTTTGATTGCTGTAAAAAAATTTTTCGTTTCTATTACCACTTTTCATTAATATTTCACGCAAATTGTTAAGTTTATTTGAAAGGTAAAGGATGTGGAACTTGATTACGATAAAATAGATGATACCATCCTTGCACTTTTGCATTTGACTAGTTTTACCGATCGTGGGGTAATCAGAGCGTGGAAGAGACAAGTTTGGAATGCCCGGAGTAGACTTCATGAAAAAGGAATGATCAGCGATCCTAAAAGCAAATTCAAGTCGGTCGTTCTAACCGAGGAAGGTGTTGAGCGTGCAAAAACGCTGTTCAAAAAGTTTTTCTAGAAGTCAGGCTGACATTTTATGCTTTTTCTAAGAACTGTTAGAGAATATGTTGAACGCATAATATTTGACAATCGTAGAATACGTGTTTTAGAATATTCTTGTCATTAAGTTAAGATGTTTTTCAAATTTGCGTAAACCAAGTCACACTTTTTGAAGAGCCTCCGAATTTTTCAAGCTCGGCTCTTTTAATCATAGTCTTTGTTTCGTAATTTCGATTCAAAGAAAACCGGAAAGTGAATTCTCTACTTAATTGATCGAAACCCTCGATGGCAAGATTATCGGGCGAAACCGGCGGGTGAAATTCGAATTCCTCTCTCCTCATCAGATCCGGCTCCGGCAGTCATGTTCTGAGACTAAATAATTTTTTACATCTAAATTATAAACGCAGCCGCAATGAATTGCTGAATCATTCATGAGGCGTATCTAAAAAGGTGTTATTTGGAAATTTTGTATTTGAATATTCTGGATAATCGAAATATTTCCTTAATTAAAATACCTTTTTAGAGAAGACTCATTCATCAATTATGTATTGTATTTGTTGTCTTAATTCACCTTATAACAATAACAACCATGAAAGGAGAAATACATGGCAGCTTCTGTAACAGTAACAAAATTCGAGGTTAAGTCTCACAACAATCCCGACGAAGTCCGCACTCCGGATAAAACCCGTGTTGAGCTTGTAAGACTTGAAGGGTTTACTTTTGGTCGTTTCAATTTTGAACCCGGATGGAAGTGGTCGGAATGTATTAAACCTGTTGTTCACACAGAATCATGCCAGCTTTCGCATGTTGGCTATGCAGTATCAGGAAAAATTATCGTACGCTTGAAGGACGGAACTGAGAAGACCATCAGTGCAGGCGACTCTTATAATATACCGCCGGGGCACGACGCATGGGTCGATGGAGATGAAGAGTTCGTAGCAATAGAAGTGATGAGTGCAGAACAATACGCGAAACATTAATTGCGCGATACTGCGATTATTAATCTAAAACAATTTTGTAATTGCAAAAATGCGGTCTGTGCTGAAGTGTGTAATGGGAGGATGGTTTGTGGAGTAAGGAATTTATTAGGGCATCCTCACAAATGTAATTCCACTACATCTCCGTCATTTAAAAGATGATTTCGTCCTACTTGCTGTCCGTCAAATACATCTTTGCCCCAAATGCGTGCGGATTTAAAGTTCATTAAAAAATCTTTATGTACTTTGGATGCAAATGTTTCAACGGTGCTTCCCCGTTTTAAAATGAACGGCTGTGATTTGTCAACATCTTCCCCCGGGGGTTTTGAGTAAACGCGGATTAATTCCATTTCACGAATTATAATATCGAACAAACGATCAATGTTATGATTTTCCTTTATTGAAATAGGAACCAGCAGCCACTCGCTTCGAAGCAGCTCATTAAGCACATCAAATTCTTCCTCATCTTCTTTGGTCTCAACTTTATTAATTGCAATAACGAACGGAATAAATTTCATTCTGTCTTCTTTGTATTCAATCATTTCCGAAGAAGGGGCAATATGATGTTCGATTAGAATATCAATACAATCATCCAACATCTCAAGAGGGGATTCATTCACAGCGATCATCAATAAAATTATATCTGCAGTTTTTATCAATTCGAACAAATCCGGCTCGACATGTTCTTTGTTAAGCGGCGGAGTATCGATTAATTGCAAATTGATGTTGAGAAATTCCATCATACCGGGTGTAGGCAGCCATGTGGTGTAGGGATAATTAGATACTTCGGGCTTTGCATTTGTTAAAGAGGTAATTAATGACGATTTGCCGGAGTTTGGCGCACCGATTACTACAACTCTTGCAGCGCCTTCTTTTTCAATGTGAAAATTGCTCTCATGCTTCCCCGTTTTTTTACTCTGCTGCGCCTGCGATTTTAGCTTGGATAACTTTTTTCTGTATTCGGCTCTTAGCTTATCCGTTCCTTTGTGTTTCGGAATAGTGCCTAACAATTCCTCAAGCGCTGCCGCTTTTTCAATCGGGTTTGAAGCCTCCTTAAATTTTCTTTCGGCTTCGAAGTATTCGGGTGGAAGGTTTGTCGGCATAATATTCTCTCTCTGATTTATGAGACCACTCTAAAAAGATATTTTATGAGCGAAAAT
>CAZTDB010000359.1:0-3609 GCA_964612385.1 uncultured Ignavibacteriaceae bacterium | reverse complement strand
AAAGTCATGGCTTTCCACCACTCTTCTTTTAGATTTTTCAGCAGCTCAACGCCAAGCGGACCGTAATCCCAGCATCCGTTAAGTCCACCGTAAATTTCGCTGGATTGAAATACAAATCCCCTTCTTTTTGCAAGTGATACAATTTTCTCGAGTACTTCGTTCTGCGGTTTCTTTTGCATAAGCTTATTCGCTGCCTTCAATTTTGATTGAAAAAATGAATGCAAATATAGTGAATTAAAGCGAATTTATAAGACCTAGTGCGTTTTTGACATTGTACCCGACTCACGACCGAAAAAAAATTGGCGCAGTGTAGTGAACTATCCAATAAGATTTTTAATTTTGTGCAGTCAGATAATTAAAGGGAATTAACCATGCTTAAAATCTTGATGCCTAAGGAAGAAAAGTATTTCGAAGATTTCAAGGAGATGATCCATCATATCGGTCAAATGGCAGAATGGACGAATCAAATTTTTAGTTCAGACGAGATAAATCAAAATTTAATTCTAAAGATCAAACCTTTGGAGGTTAGGTGCGACGAAATTTACTCAAAGGTTGTTAAGAGATTGAATAAAACTTTTATTACGCCATTCGACAGAGAAGATATTTACTTGCTTACTAAACGTCTTGATGATATCAGCGATATGCTTTTGGGAGCTACTGCCCGTATTGAAACTTTTAACATCAAAAGCAAAATTAAGTACGCAGATAAATTATCTTCCATTATTCTTGAACAGATTAGTGAATTAGGCAAAGCAATACAGGATTTAAAAGTAAAAAGCATAAACGAATGTAAAATCGTGAAAACGCTCGAAACGGAAGCTGATAAAATTTATCAGAAAGCCATAAAAGAACTCTTTGAAGACGAAAAAGATCCTATAGAAATAATTAAGAAGAAAGAAATTCTGGAAATACTTGAGAATACATGCGATAAATGTCAAACAACAGCAAATGTAATACTCTCAATCTTCATTAAAAACGCATAACTGAATGGAATTTGCAGTTGTAATTATTTTTCTCGCACTTGTATTCGACTTTTATAACGGCATGAACGACGCTGCTAATTCAATTGCGACCATTGTTTCAACGCGTGTCTTAACCCCCTATATGGCTGTAGCATGGGCAGCTTTTTTTAATTTCATTGCCGCTTTTGTGTTTGGGGTAAGTGTAGCTACCACAATAGGGAAAGGCATAGTTGACGTAAATATAGTTGATAACTTTGTAGTTTTTTCCGGCATCGTTGGTGCAATAATACTAACGGCTTCTGCCACCCACTACGGTTTACCCATAAGCGTTTCGCACTCAATAATTGGCGGTTATGGCGGTGCTGCACTAATTAAAGGCGGGATTGATGCAATAATTATTTCAGGCTATAGTAAAGTTTTAATTTTCATTTTTGTGGCTCCTTTCCTAGGTCTAACCATGGCATTTCTGTTTTCAGTGATAACGTTGTGGATAGTTAAAAATAAATCGCCCCGGCGTGTTGATAAGTATTTCCGGAAGCTTCAATTAATTTCTGCCGCACTTTTTAGCTTGAGTCATGGCTCTAACGATGCACAAAAAACGATAGGAATAATCACTGTCGTTTTATTTACAAATCAAATGATTGGAACAACCTTTTATGTTCCTTTTTGGGTCGTTATTTTATCGCACACAGTTATAGCCTTCGGAACATTGATTGGAGGGTGGAAAGTTATTCGCACACTTGGAATGCGCATCACCAAACTAAATCCGTTCGGCGGTTTTAGTGCGGAAACATCGGCTGGATTAACAGTAATGATGGCTACTCTATTTGGAATACCTGTAAGTACAACTCATACAATAACCGGTTCTATCATAGGAGTGGGGACTACAAAAAGATTTTCGGCGGTTAGATGGGGGGTTGCAAAAAATATTCTTTGGGCTTGGGTGCTTACTATTCCGCTTTCTGCTTTGTTCGCCATGCTGACGTTTCATGTATCAACGACGCTATATAATTACTTCAAATAGCCTCTTGATTTATTACTCACGTAAATCTTTATCCTAATTTTTTCTGCTCAACTTTTCTAATATAATTCTAAGCAGATATTGCTTCACCTCACTGAGATTTAACGGCTGACCATCTTTTTTCGATTCCACAAATTCTACTAACTGCAATGATTGAATTACATAACTCAACAATGAAAAATTAACCTCAGATTTTGAGCTTAATTTCTTTAAGGCGTTAACTTGCTTTTTTATCGTGGTGATATCCCCTCTTTCAACCGGACCGGATAACGCTTTTTCAATCCCAAGACCCAAAACATTTTTAACTGAAGAAATGACTATCGGTTTTAATAATTGAAGCGCTTCTCTTTCTTCAATTCCTAATAAATTCAAAAGGGAAATTGATCTGAACAAATTTCCGATTAAAAAATTGGAAGCGAAAACCCCCGAAGCATGATAATACTTTTTCCCTGCTGCATCTAAACTAAAAGGATGAAGTTCAAGCTGTTCAGCCAATGAATATAGAAATTTTTCAGCGGGCTTATCATCAGTTTCAATGCATGCAAAACTGCCTTTTATCGAGAATACTTTTTTTGAAGGGAATGTCTGCATTATATGAAATGACGCAGTGAAGGCATTTTTATTTTTTAGCGGCTTGAGCAGAGATGAATCCTCAGCGCCGGAGAAATGAACAAAGAGCGAATTTGAAAATGATAAGCTTAAACTTGAAAGCTTGCGCGCAGTGTGCTCAATTTCATTATCGGGAACGGTGAGGAAAAAAATTCTTGTCGACTTTGGAATTGCAGACAACTGATCAGAGCAGAAAGAATTCGAAAATTTCTTACTCAACTTAGATGCAGACTCAAGCTTTCTGCTTATTACTGCTGCAACCCTGTATTTACTGGATTGCAATGCACTTATTATAGAATATGCAATTTTTCCGGCACCAATTATTGTAATATTTGATCGTTTAGATAGCACTCACTCGCCGTAAACCACTGCAGAAAGATAGCCTACTACCTCATCATAGTTGCCCGATGTTTCGCCGGATGTTGTTCTGTAAAGCACTACAGCTTTTTTCTTATTAAGCAGATGCGCAGCTTTAAGCATCGCTACAATTGGACCTCCTCCACAGGCTTCGCATCTTTTTTCATCAAGGTCCGATTGCAGACTCTCAAAATTAAATTCCTCAATTCTTTTTGCCACTAATGAATCGAGCCTATCGGCTATTGATTGATTGTAATAGTGAGAAAGATCAGAACTTGCAACTACGATTGTTGAATCATCCGCTGATTTGGCAATTGCATCAGCCAATTCATTAATATACATCTTTCCTTGATCGCCCATTACAACAGGCACAATTTGAAAATTAGACAAGCTCAATTGCAAAAATGGAAGCTGGACTTCAATTGCGTGTTCCTGCCGGTGTCCGTCCAATCCCTTGTAAATGACCCTGCCATTTGAAATTAATTTCTCCCTCATTTCTGCGTTAACCGTAACAATGCCTAACGGAGTTTCATATCCTTCACCTTCATAAATAGATACTCCGGGAAAATACTCACGATGACTGGGTGAAATTACGATTACATTTTTTACTCCGGATCCTTTCAGCAGATTAAAACCGAATGCAGCGGTTCTACCCGAATA
>CAZTDB010000358.1:0-3611 GCA_964612385.1 uncultured Ignavibacteriaceae bacterium | reverse complement strand
CTAATTTCCGTAAAGATTCCGGATATAACCTTTTCAGTGTTTTCGGGACCGGTTTTAGTGTTAAATTTCCAATAGCCGAAATTATCGCTCGTAGACCATAGCTCGCTTTTAATTCCGTAGATCAATCCTTGTTTATCTCTCAGCTCAATTCCCATTCTCGAGGTAAGTGCGCTCGCGGCAAGAATGTAATTCAACACACTAACCGTTTCCGCTTCGCCCGGATCAATATTATTGAATGGAGCAAATCCGATATTAATTGTGCATTCGGTATAATCTTTTTCCGGGAATACTTTAATTTCTTTCTTGGATAATTCGGTAACCGCAGGTGTTTCTGGTATAACTGTAAGCCCGTTCGGATTTTTCCAACTGCCGAAGTATTTATCGGCAAGCTCTTTCATTTGTTCGGGAGTCATATCTCCCACCATAAGAATGGTAACATTATCAGAATTAAAATATTTTTTGTGCAAAGCAAGTAGATCATCCCTTGCAATGCTTTTTATCGATTCTTCGGTGCTATTGTATTTAGTTATCGGATGATCGCCAAAAATATTATTGAACAAATGATAGAAAGCCCTCACACCGGTTTTTTTAAATCTGTTCTTTGCACCGATTATGTGCCTGGGTTTTAGCTTATCGATATCTTCCTGCCTTACCGGCGGATCGGTTACCATATCGTATCCGATGCTCATCATTTCATCGGCATTTTCGAGCAATGAATATCCCTGGAAGTAAAAGCCGCGGTAGCTGCCGCTTGCAGAAAATGAAAACGGTACGAAAGCCATTCTTTCGGAGATTTGTTCATAATTCATTTCTTTTGTGCCGCGGTTCATTACATCAGCTAAAAGTGCTGCTATACCCGGCTGCCTGCCTTCAAGATTCTCCGGGATGTATCCGGTTTCAATCATCCCAACTATAGTTACAGCGGGAACCAAATGGTCTTCTATCGTATGAAGCGTGATGCCGTTCCTCAGCACCATCGTTTTAATTAACGGTGCAATCGGTTTGGGTTTAATAATTTCATCAATTGAGCTTGATGCAATCGCGGCGGTTAATTCAATTGCTTCGACCGGCGGAAGAAAGTAAAATTTATCCTGATCTTCTAAGTACAGATTTTCGGTGTCTTCTTCTGTTTCGTTTTCATCATCAACCGGTTTTCTTCCCTTCTTTTCTACACCTTCCTTGGGAAAGGTGTAAGCAACAGTAACTTTTTCAGGCGCAAAATATTTGTTCATCACACGTTTAATATCTTCTTTGGTTACCTCGAAAATCCTCTTATCAAATTCGTAGTAAAAATCCCATCCGAAATAAGTTTCGTATCGGCTTATTCTGCCGCCGATATCTGCATTCTTTGTATAACTTGTAACCTGAGTAAACTTATATCTATTCTTTACTTTTTGAAGCTCATGATCCGTTACATCTTCGTTTTGCATTTTGTTGATTTGTTCCCAAATCATTGCTTCGGCTTTATCAACACTGCTGTCGGGTTTCAGTGTGCAGCTAATGGAAAACAATGTCGGATCTTTGCTCATGCCAAAACCGCCTGCAACCGAAGTAGCTAATTGCGCTTTTTCTACCATTAGCTTATAGAGCCGGGCATCTCTGCTCTTTTCACATAAGATCATTCCTGCCAGTCTAAGAACCGGCGCATCGGGATCTTCGTATGTAGGAACATGGAATGACATTCTTAATGAGGGCTGAGTAATATCTGCATGATAAAGAGTGAGAGATTTTCTAACTTTCTGCGGCTCCTGATATGCCCAAATATCTTTTACTTCGGGTCCTTTTGGAATTTGTCCGTAATATTTCTCGACTAATTTTAACATCTCATCGGTTTCAAAGTCGCCTATCAAAACTAAAAATGCATTGTTGGGAGTATAGTAAGTTTTGTAATATTCATAAGCTTCGTCGCGGGTCATATTTCGTAAATCGCTTGGCCAGCCTATAATCGGATCGCGGTTTGGATGCGACGAATATGCAACTGTGTTCAATTCTTCTCTTAGAATTCCGCTAGCCTGACTTTCGGATCTCATCCTCCGCTCTTGAAGTATCACTTCAATTTCAGATTTAAATTCTTCCGGATTGAAAGTGCTGTTTTGCATTCTGTCCGATTCGATATCAAGCGCTATTTCAATTTTATTCTTAGGAAGATATTCGTAATAGCTCGTCATATCATTCGAAGTAAAAGCATTGAAAATGCCCGAGTTTTTAGAAATAGTTTTTGAAGCTTCGCCTTTGTCGTACTTTTCGGTTCCTTTGAACATCAAGTGCTCGACTACGTGAGAAATACCGGTTATTCCTAATCTTTCGTTTCGCGAACCGACCTTGTACGTAAGCTGATGATAAATTAAAGGAGCGATGTGTCTCTCCACAGTTAATACGGTTAATCCGTTATTAAGCTGATGACGGTAAACTTTTCCTTCTTCGTATTTTGGCGGTTCAACAGCAAAGCTTTTAACTTGAAGAACAAATAAGAGAATAAGTAAACCATAAAAGTTTTTAATTAAACGAGCATATTTCATTTGTATTGCCTCATTATGTCAGGTTGAGTAGAGTAATTAATTTTTTTCAATTTTTAAAGCACAGAGGAGTCCTCTGTGCTACGAAACGTTATTTTAATTTCTTTTGTCGTTCTAAAGAATCTTTTACAAGCACAATTTTTTCATCCATCGTAAGCTCGCGATAACCGGGAGTGATATCGGAGTTAGCCAGTATCCACCCGGATATAAAAGCGAGCTTCACTACTTTTTCGGATTTGGAGAAATTAATTTTTTCAACGTCGTCAAACGGAGTATGATAATCGTCGTGCAATCCCGTAAAGAAAAAAACTGACGGAACTTCTTTTCTTATAAAAGGACCTTGATCGCTTGCGAACGTTAACAACCCTACGTTATATAAAAGATCAAAGCCGATTTCTTTGTTTGCTTCCTCGACTAAATATTTCATTTCATCGCTGTAAAAGATTCCGCCGACCCAAAGTACATTGTCTTCGTTTCTGCCTATCATGTCGAGATTAATCATTCCGACGGTTTTTTCCGTCTCTCTGAACGGATTTTGATACGCATAATACCGCGAGCCTAACAGACCATTTTCTTCTGCAGTAAAAGCAATAAAGATTATGCTTCTCTTAGGTTTTAATTTTGAAAACGCTTCAGCAAGCTCAATTATTCCCGAGGTGCCGGAAGCATTATCGTCTGCGCCGTTATGTATCTGTCCGATATTTTTTTTATCCATTGCGCCGTAATGCCCTAAACCGACGTGATCGTAGTGAGCGCCGATAGCGATATATTCATCTTTTAGAACAGGATCACTTCCTTCGATATAACCGATAACATTTTGAACCGGCACAAGCTTATTATTGAATTTAATATCGAACGAAACTGTCTTATTCTTTAATTCGAATGATTTTCCTTTATAGTCAGAATCGATTTCCGAAAGAACTCTAATAAACGATTTTCCGCTTTGATCGAAAATCTCCGTAACCACTGCATCGTCAACATAAAAAATCGGAACGGATTCTTTTCTTTTTAATCCCGGCAGAGAAAAATTAGATTTCGAGAATGCGTTTGCATAACCTTCGTAGTGAACAGGGAACGGCGGCAGATTATTAAACG
>CAZTDB010000357.1:0-3611 GCA_964612385.1 uncultured Ignavibacteriaceae bacterium | reverse complement strand
TTTGGAGGCAAGAACCGGAACAGGAGGTCTAGATTATGATCTAAAAGACTATTCAGGTCAACTTTTGAATTCGGGAATTTATATATTTCGAGTGGTGAGACTTGATAATTCAAACAACGAATTAGAAGAGAAGATAGGCAAATTTGCGGTGATAAGATGAAAATCAATATTTCCGAAATAAAAACTAAATCCAACTTTTTAAGCTTATTCAGGTTATTACTCGCCATTCCATTATGGTTTTTATTTGATGATTTTTCATCGCAATCATCACGAACAATTATATTTATAATCTGTATAATTGCCGCCTTAACCGATTCATTAGACGGATATCTGGCAAGAAAATACAATGAAATCACAGAGTTCGGAAAAATTATCGATCCACTTGCCGATAAAGTAGTTGTGGCTGTGATAATTATTAAACTTTTTCTTCTCGAAGAAATTCCGGCATTTTATTTTTATCTTATTATTGGGAGGGATTTAATCATCTTTATTGGTGGAATTATTATATCTAATTTAATCGGAAAAGTTTTACCGTCTAATGTTATCGGTAAAATAACTGTTTCTGTTATCGGAATTGTAATACTTTTAACAATTCTTAACATCGATAGGAATTATTTGTTATTTAACTTCTTTTATTATTTAAGCATCGCTTTAATGATTATATCAATTATTGCTTACGGCATAAGGGCGTCAGAGTTTATAAAAAGGAAAAGGCATGAATCTATTTAAGAATGTTAATTTTGGACGCTTAAAAGAGGGACTCACAAAAACCCGCACTAAGCTGGTAAATGCACTGAATGAAGCTGTTACAGGCAAAGCCGTAATTGATGAGAATACATTAAATGAATTGGAAGAGGCTCTAATTACTTCCGATATAGGTATTGATCTCGCACAGCAGATTATCGAACAAGCCCGTAAAATGTATAAGGAAAAAAAGAACAAATCGGATGTTAGATTAATCGATTCAGTTAAAGAAGAATTGAAGAAAGTACTAAGCATAAATACTCCGAACGGAAGTGACCTCTCACTAAATAAATATAAGCCCTTCGTAATACTCGTCGTTGGTGTGAACGGAACAGGGAAGACTACTACAATCGGAAAGCTCGCTTACAACTACAAAAAGTTAGGATTGAAAGTATTAGTCGTTGCTGCGGATACATTTCGAGCAGCGGCAAATGAACAATTGGAAATTTGGGCTGAACGTGCCGGTGTTGAGATTATACAAAAATTTAAAGGAAGCGATCCATCTTCCGTTGTTTTTGATGCAATAAAAAAAGCTAAGACGGAAGAATATGATGTTGTCCTAATTGATACCGCCGGAAGACTTCATACCAAATCGAATCTTATGGAAGAATTAAAGAAAATCCGCAGGGTCATTTCAAATAGTATCACAGATGCTCCGCACCAGACTTTATTAATAGTTGACGGAACTACCGGACAAAATGCTGTAAAGCAAGCCGAGGAATTTAGCAAAGCCACCGATGTTACAGGATTAGTAATTACTAAATTAGATGGCACAGCAAAAGGCGGAGTAGTTTTTCAAATTTGCAGCAAACAGAAGATACCTGTCGATTATATCGGAGTCGGTGAAAGAATAGAAGATTTGCAAACCTTTGATTCTCAATTATTTGCAGATGCTCTTTTCGGTGAATAAGCAACGTGAATTGATTAGATTATGTTTATGAAAAAGCCGAGACATAGGATTTTTGATTATACACCACGCTTTTATAAACCAGAAGCAGATGAAGACGAGCGGCGCAAGCGTAAACTTGGATTTCGTTCCAAGAAAAGATTCCGAACAAAAAAACGTAATCCAATAGTTTGGCTGATTTTTATCTTACTTGTGATTTATCTGTATCTTAAATTATCTCAGTCAATTTAATTCTTTTCTGTGCAACCCATCAATTCTAATGTCTTACAAAAAAGGAAGGAGGTATAAGAAGGGTTTATTCAAAAGTAGGAAAGTATTAAGTTTACATAATATACATTATCGGACAAATTCTAATATCCACATAAACTTGAGGTTTATAAACCCGTATTAAATAGAATCTAAATATTTCTCACTTCAGAATCGGCGCCTTTTAATCGTTGTAGATTTTCATTACTACCAAAAAGAACCAATGTGTCTGTCTCTTTTATTTTGTAATCAGGGTCGGGTGTGTGAATAATCGGATCTGTTCTATCCGAATAAAAATCTTTTCTTTTTTTGATCATCAAAACTTCTACTCCGAATTTATTTCGCAGCTTAAGCTCTTTAAGAGTCTTCCCAATAATATTTGGCGCTGCCTGATACTCAATTATTGAATAACCTTCTGCAATTTCGGAGGCTTCAGTAAAATTCAAAGTTTTCAATTCTTTCGCTAAACCACTTTTAATGTCGATTTTAAGACTTTCTTCGTTGTAGACAGATATTACTTTTTGGCGAGTAACAACACCTAACATTTTATTATTTTCTTCCGGGTCGATTACCGGAAGCTGATCTAAATCAAATTTTCCAAAAAGGTTAAAAACAAAATCTAAATCGTCTGTAGTTTTTACAATTGTAAATTCAGGATTGGTAAGATCGCGTGCAATTAAAACTTCTTTAATATTTTCATATTCGGTTATTATCGGTCTTAATTCCTCTAAAGTAATAACTCCCGTTATGTTATTAGATTTATTTAATGTAAATAATGAATTACCAGGAGTTTCAATTAATTTTGCCATTAGCTGCGGTAAAGAATTATCTTCACTAATAGTGATCAGCTTTTCAAGTTCGACTTCCGATACCAGAATTGACCTTAAAAGATTTACTTCGCGTCCTTCGGCAATTCGATATCCTTCCGATTCAAGATGACGTGAATGTACGGAACCACCTAGTGCTATCTGAACCAGCATCGTACTGATGATTACAGCCAACATCAATGGAAGTATAAATGAGTAATTTTGTGTCATTTCAAAAATTATAAGGATAGCTGATATCGGAATGGTATTAACACCACCCAGCACTGCTCCCATACCAACAAGGATCATAGTTGTGGGATCTAAATTTAAATTCCAAATGGAATTAATAGAATAAGTAAATAAGTATCCGGTTCCTGCACCGATGAATAATGATGGGGCAAATAATCCACCGAAGCCGCCTGAGTGTAACGTAATAGGTACTAGAATAAACTTTAGGCTAAGCAGAACTAAAACAATATACCAAGCTATTTTATTCGATAAGATTTCATTTATTGTATCATATCCAATTCCTAATATGCCTCTAAAAAAAAAACCGCTAACTCCGATTAAAAGCCCGACAATAGTCATTATCAACCACTGTGGAACATGCCCGGTTAATATCTTCTCTCGAAAGAAATGCAAAACTCTATTTGAGTACTTTATAAAGAACAATGAAACAGCACCTGCTAATAGCCCTAAAATTGCATATAAATACAAATTTGAAAAATCTATTGAATTCTCAATAGTAAAAATGAAAACAGTTTCATTCCCTAAAATAATTCTGGATACAGCACTAGCTGCAACCGTAGCAAGAATAAGTGCTGCCAATGTTGGTGCGTGAAAATCACTTAATAAAACTATTTCGAGAGCAAAAAAAACTCCACCTAAAGGTGTGTTAAAAATTGCGG
>CAZTDB010000356.1:0-3629 GCA_964612385.1 uncultured Ignavibacteriaceae bacterium | reverse complement strand
CGTTACAACCTACTAAAGGTTCACCACTCTCGATATCGGTAATTCTACCAGCGAGTTTACCTGTTTCACCAGCTTTAATAAGCATGGAGTATAAAACAATAAAATTAATTGTAAAAACAAATATCCTATGTAAATTTTTTATGAACATATCTCTACTCTGGTTTGACCGTTGTGTCATATTCATAATACACTCACAGATTATTAAAATTAAAATTTTGTGTGCATATATTTTTATTCGCTAGACCGATTGCCGAAAGAGAATTCTGATTGACTTGAATTGAGGTAAACGTGTTACAAATGATAGGAGTTAAATTATTCATCAACATTAAATTTTTAAGTTTGAGATAAAAAGAATACCAAATATTTTACAGACTTGTATGACAACATACATACTACAAGTAAATTTGTCAATAAAAAATCAACAAATTTTGATGAAGCTGGTCTAAATTGTTTTATTTTAAGAAAATAAAATGATTTTTGATATAGTAAACTAATTAACTATGAGCATTTCTTTTTAGAATAAACATTTAGGAGGGATATTAGAAGGAACTTAAATAGATAATTCAATTGAAAAGAAGCAGACTAAGAAAATGGGGATGACTGATCTCCGGCAGTCAAAACGGAATTAAGTCACTTTCACCTTGGACATAGTATCTCTAAGCACTCCCAATGACCGTTGGCTTAATAGGTCAATTTTTATTAAGCCTAAATCTTCTATACCATACATATCAGGCTGAGTAATTATCAAACCAAGTCCTTTATTTTTTGCATATTCAAGTGCCGTATAGTCAGTTATTTTGGTTGGAGTAATTACGATTCCCCCCGGGTGAATACTTAGGTGTCGGGGGAAATTTGCAATCTTTACTGCAAAATTAACAATGGTTTTCCACGGTTCTATTTTTAAATTAATATTTCTTGATTCGGGGAACATTTCTTTAATTTTTGGAAGGTTGGAGGCATTTGTCCAGGGGATATATTTAGATATTTTAGAAATTTCAGCATCGGTTATACCGTAAGCCTTTGCTACTTCCCGAAATGCCGATCTTGCACGAAAGGTGACGTGTGTAGATATCATAGCCACATTTTCATAACCATATTTTTCAAATACATATTTTATTATCTCATCTCTCTCTTTCCACGAAAAGTCAATATCAATATCCGGGGGACTGCTTCTTCCTCTGTTTAAAAAGCGTTCAAAATATAGTTTGTATTTAATCGGCTCAACATTGGTTATACCTAAACAATAAGCTACGATACTGTTAGCTGCCGAACCTCTGCCGATTATCATCATTCCTCTTTTTTTTGCTTCTCTAACTATATCCCAGACAATTAAAAAGTAATCGGCAAAATTAAGCTCTTCAATTACGGAAAGTTCATTATCTAATCTTGTTCTAGCTTTGTCATTAGAGGATTCGTAGCGCTTCAGAAATCCCTCATGCGTAATTTGCCACAGGAATGAAAAGGAAGATTCACCTTTAGGAACCGGGAAATGTGCCAGCTTGTATTCATTTAATGAAAAATCAATGAAGCAATTATCGACAATATGATTTGCCGCTTGAAGTGCTTCCGGTTTGTTCGCCCATATCTTTTTTAATTCCCCGGGATGTTTGAAGATAAACTCCTCATCAACTAGGTCCTCTTCCTTAAGCGAGTAAATGTTGGTATTTAATCTGATAGCTGTCAGCACTTTATGAAGCTGATAGTCTTCAGTTCCAAGAAAAAAGACGGGGTGCAGGGCAGTAAAATTAATATTCCTTTGTACTGCATATTCAAAAATTTTTCGTGCTGTAACACGTCTTTTTTTAGTAGGGATCAAACCGGCATATAAGTTCTTAGAAGGAGGTAATTTTGAAAGTAATTCAAGTGAGGGAGTAATTATGAAAATATTCTGAGTATCATTTTGCAAAGCATTTATCAATGAAAAATTCTCATTCAATTTCCTTTGGGTGATTATCTGACAAATTCTTGAATATCCTTGATTATTTTTTGCTAACAAGATGACATAACTATTCTTATCCGCGGGTTCATCCAACACAGTGCCAACGATAGGTTTAATTCCTGCATCCAACGCTTTTTTAACAAAAGTAATAGATCCATACATTCCATTTAAATCAGTCAATGGAATGGAGTGATATTTATACTCCTTTGCTTTGTCAATCAGTTCATCAATACGGATTGTACCACGCAGCATGGAATAATTCGAATGAATCTCTAATGGTATCATTTAAATAGATCGAATTATGATTGTTTGGAAAATAATAAATTAGGAAGAGAGTTTTGCCAAAGCTTTATCTGCAATATCAGAGCGATAAAATATTCCATTAAAATGAATTTTTTTAAGAGCATTATACGCCATTAGTTTCGCAGTCCTCAAATCTGAATTCGGCAGATATGAAGTTACTCCAAGAACTCTGCCGCCATTGGTATAAATTTTACCGGATATCTCTTTTGTTCCCGCATGAAAAATTATCAACCCCTCCTCCGTCTGGTCAAGCCCGGAAATTTCAAAACCTTTTTGATAAGAATCCGGGTATCCCTTCGATGCGGCAACAACACAAACAGCACAGCCTCCGCTATAAGTAACAGCATTAGAATCTAAGTTTCCGTCGGCTGCACTGTATAATAATTTTAATAAATCTCCTTTAAGGATAGGTAGAACAACTTGTGTTTCCGGATCACCGAAGCGGCAGTTGAATTCAACTACTTTAACACCGTTGTCTGTGATCATTAAACCGCAATATAAGCAGCCTATGAATTTCTTTCCTTCAATAACTAAACCCTTCAAGACCTGCTTGATGATTTTCTCCTTAATCTCTTCCATTACGGTTTGAGAGACAATCGGCGCAGGAGAATATGCGCCCATCCCACCAGTATTTTTACCTGTATCATTATCACCTGATCGCTTATGATCTTGAGCAGGAGGAAGACAAACAAAATTTTCACCGTCGGTTATAGCAAAAACCGAAGCCTCCTCACCTTGCATGAATTCTTCAATTACGACTCGATTACCTGCATGACCAAAAACTTTTTCTATAAAAATTTTACTTATTGCATCTCGCGCCTCTAAATAATTTTGACAGATGATAACTCCCTTCCCTGCTGCTAAACCATCTGCTTTTAACACTAATGGATATTCAGAATTTTTTAAGTAGGAAATTGCTTGGTCATATTCGTCTATCTTAAAAATCATATAAGATGCGCATGGGATATTATATTTTTTCATTAAGTCTTTTGCAAAGGATTTTTTACCCTCAATTTCCGCTGAATTTGCATTGGGTCCGAAAACTTTTAATCCCTTCATTCGAAGATAATCGCTCATGCCTTCAACTAGAGGTTTTTCTGGTCCGATTACAACAAGATCGATCTCATTCGTCAAACAAAATTTGGTCATTTCGTCGTAATCATTAAGCGGCAAATTTACATTAAATCCAAACTTAGATGTACCAGGATTCCCCGGTGAAATGAACAGTTTGCCAAGCATCGGACTTTCAGCTATTTTATATGCGAGCGCATGTTCTCTTCCTCCTGACCCGATCAATAGGACATTCATACAGTTTCCTCCTTAATCAGGAACTGCATAAGTTTAGTTAGCTGTTCTGTTAAATAATCTCTTCTGAATTTTTCAATAT
>CAZTDB010000355.1:0-3643 GCA_964612385.1 uncultured Ignavibacteriaceae bacterium | reverse complement strand
GTTCGCAGATATACACTTCCGCTGGTTCAAAACCATCCTTTTTATGATGAGATTATTGTTCTGGAAGAAGAGAATAATAAAGTCGCAATAAGTAAAAACATACGGAACATTAAAAAATATAATTTTGATTCGTGTATAATTGTCTATCCCACATTTATTACCGCCTTAATTATTTTCTTAAGCCGGATTAAGAATAGAATATCCACAGGTTACAGGTGGTATTTATTTTTATTTAACCACAAAATATTTGAGCACAGAAAATATGCAGAGAAGCACGAACTGGAATTTAACTTAAGTCTTTTAAAAGCCTTTGGAATTGAAAAGAATTATTCTCCCGATCAAATTCGATTTAACCTGCAAGTTGACGAAAGCAGCAGGACGGAAGTAAAGAATAAGCTGTATGGTTCAAACGATACAGGCGGAAGACTTGTGGTAATAATTCATCCGGGCAGCGGCGGAAGTTCCATTGATTTGCCATTAAATAAATTTAAGGATATTATCCGCTGGCTAAAAGACAATCATGATGTTAAAATAATTCTAACGGGAGATAATAATGAGCGGGAATTGTGTGAACAATTAAAAGTCACGTCTGATATAATTAATCTTGCAGGTAAATTGTCGCTAAAGGAGTTGATCGCGTTGATCGATAATTGCTCAATCTTCATTTCGAACTCTACCGGTCCGCTTCACATTGCCGCTGCACTAAATAAGTTCACGATTGGTTTTTATCCAAAAATTCTTGCATGTTCAGCGGAGCGATGGGGTCCTTACTCAACAAACAGCATTGTGTTTAAACCTGAAATTGATTGCCATGACTGCGACAGGGAACAGTGTATTCGCCTTGATTGTATGAATTCCATAAATTTAAATGAAGTATTTAAAGTAATTGACAATAAATTAAAAACCTTGATTAGGAACGGAGTTTTGAATGCCAAATAAAAAATTATTTATCCGCTTTTTTCTTGCTTTGGTTGTCATCATATCGATATATAATTATTCTCAATCAACCAAAACAGAATTTCGAAAGTTGGAGAACAAGGCATTTAAACAAGGGGAGAAGCTTACCTTTGATGTTAAATACGGATTTGTTACGGCAGGTGTTGCTACAATGCAAATCCCCTCCATAAAAAGAATTTCCGGCAGAAATGCTTATCACATTTTGTTTGAAGTAAACTCGGTTCCAAGCTTTGACTGGATTTATAAAGTTAGAGACAGATATGAATCTTATTTAGACGTGGAAGGATTATTTCCCTGGCGCTTCGAACAGCATATTCGTGAAGGCGGATACAGCAGAGATTTTTCTGCTTTCTTCGATCAACGGAGGGGAAAGGCTAAAACAAGCGAGGGCGAATATGAAATTCCCAAGTATGTGAACGATATTGTTTCTGCTTTTTATCTTGCAAGAACGTTCGATTATTTCGATATGAAAGAAGGGGATAAAATTCATCTGCAAAATTTTTATAAGGATAAGGTATACGATCTTGATGTTAAATATCACGGTAAAGAGAGAATAGAAGTTACTGCCGGAACTTTCGACTGTATCATCGTTGAACCGCTTGTACAGGAAGGCGGGCTATTTAAAAGCGAGGGCAGCATTTTGGTCTGGTTAACAGATGATGATTTGAAAATCCCGGTTAAGGTTAAAACAAAAGTGATAATTGGTTCAATTGATGCTCACCTAACCAAATATGAAGGGCTTGCCGGAAAGCTGACTGCAAAGAGATAATTTTTCAATTCGATAAAATGCGCTGTCACAAATTCCAAAATGCTAATTCCGAAATCCAAATAAATACCGATACCCAAATACGAACCAACGATATTTGTCAAATTATTCCTTGAGAAATTTGTACTAAAGTTTCGATTTCTTAATGAGTCATTACATCAGATAAGGTAATCCAAAGGATCTTGGGATAAGGTTTATGTTATTAGAAGGAGGATTTATTACTAAGGTTAAAAAACAGATAAGGTTCGGATTAACTATAGTGATGAAAACCTTATCGAGTGAATCTCCGAAGTAATCCTTTCCAAAGTCCGAAGGGTCTAGGGAGAATCCTTCGGATTGGAAAACCTTAGTAACAAAAAGTATCCTCCGGTTCCTTCAACCTTATCCCTAGATCCTATGGATTATCTTATTATTAGTAAAAACATAAAACTTAAAATCTGAGCGATTATTTCTTAAGTATTGAGTATTTAGAATCTAATTGATCCTTGATTTTGAATTTAACTTTTATCAGGCACAACCGAATTGCCGGTTTCACCTCAAACGTTAGAGAATGATTTATCAGCCTTTCTTCGATCAGCCTCACTATTTATAATTGAGTAAAATAAATGTAGGCTTATCATCATATAGGAAAAATCTTACCTTTTTTTTATTTTCCATTTAGTTATGAATGAATTTAATAATATCCCGGATAGCAATGAGCCGCCTAAAAATGATGAGAATCATTTTGTAGATCAGTCGACTATCTCAAGTGAAACAAAAGTAATTACAGCAAAAATTTCTCCTATTTCGGCAGCATTTTTAGGGCTTGTGGGAGGCTTTTTCTTATATCAAATTGTCGGAGGATTATTAACCTTAATCATCCTTGGATTCGATATTGAAAATGCTAATGTAACCAGCGTTCGATTGATGACTACGGCAGGACAAATTTTGTTTATCCTGCTGCCCGCGTTACTTTTTACGAAGCTGATTTATGAAGATGTTTCCGAAATTATAAGACTAAAAATTCCTTCGATCAAAGAAATAGGTCTATTCGTTTTAGGAATAATAATATTGACTCCGCTGCTTCAAAATTATCTTTATATTCAAAACTATTTTATTACAACTTGGGCTGACAATTCAGAATTTATTAATGCACTAAAAGGATTTTTTGATAAACTGAATGAGCTTGTTGAAAAAACATACGGGAATTTACTCCGCGCCGATAATATATTCGAAGGAATTTTTGTTGTAATAGTTATTGCATTTGTTCCTGCAATCTGCGAAGAAGTAATGTTTAGAGGTTATATTCAGCGCAGCTTCGAACTTAAGATAAGACCTGTTATGGCGGCGTTTATAACTGCTGTTTTTTTCGGCTTTTATCATTTTAATCCTTACGGAATACTTCCGCTGATTGCGCTTGGATTTTACTTCGGATTTGCAACATATATGAGTCAGTCAATTTTTATCCCGATGATTCTTCACTTTCTCAATAACTTCACCGCGGTTTTGCTTTATTTTATTTTAGGCAGCGATGAATTAATTAAATCAACTCCGGGTAAGGATATCAATTTAAATGAAGCGCTTATTGTATTTCTACTTCTAACAGTTTTATTTACCGGATTTATTTTTCTAATTAGAAAATTTTATAAACAAGAAGATAGGAGGAGTTATGCCGGTTTGTCCTAACTGCGGTTATGAGTATATCGAGGGTATAACATTTTGCCCGGATTGTAATCAAAAGCTTGTGGATGAATCAATGCTTGAGCAGCCGGAAGAATGGAGTGAAAAGGATTGGAAAATTGTTTTTACTTCTAGCGAAGATTATGAAATTGAAATGTTGAAGGATAATCTTGAAAGCGCAGGAATAGCAGCAATGATATTATCTCAAAAAGATAGAAACTTTCCTGCACCGGGTGATTTTTCAATAATCAAGCTGATGGT
>CAZTDB010000354.1:0-3648 GCA_964612385.1 uncultured Ignavibacteriaceae bacterium | reverse complement strand
AATTTTCTTTGGCATAATTATTCTCCCGCATGATGATTTTTGTGCGAGGATAAAATAAGCCACTCATACTTGCTGCCCGGTTTATGGATGTATTTGCGAAGACGAAGACGAACACCATAACCGTCAAATTCTTCAAACATAATATCAACATCACCAAGATTTAATTCGCGTCCTAACTGCATAGCAAGCATCTTACCTTCGTTTGCATCTTTACAGATGAGGTAGGTTTCAATGTCAATTGCATCCATTATCCGTTCAATCGCCGTGTTCATGTTAATTGCCTTTTGATGTTATGAAAAAATTTCACAGCAGTTATTATGTTGTTCATTTTTTGCAAAGGAGAAATATGCCAAATCTAAAAGAGTACTTGAAAAAGAATTTTCTACCTTATGCGATATGACTTGTTAACTACATGCAAAGAGGCTATACAAAAAGTTTGAATTATTTATGTTTAACATAATATAACGTCACCCTAATTCATCCTCTACGAGGATGCCGGCATGGTCGGTACGGTTTTTTATCTACAATAATTAAACATCTATCCGAAGGATGCTGTGCACGATGTTTATTAAAAATTAACTTCGTAGAAGTCATATTATTGTAGAATGTCATCCATTTTATTCAGCAAATCCTTGTGCGCAGCATCTTTAGGAAAGAAGATTCACAAGTTTTAATTTTTGCTGATTTCAATAAAAATATTGTCCAACCAAATTTTAAATGAACTAGTTCTTAGGTTGCTGCTTATCCGTCTGCTAGCCTGCGCGCCTTCCAGCATGCAAAGTGGCTAAGTAACATTTCCAATCTTTCTGTACAGCCTTATACATGAAATTATTCTTATTCAAAAATGCCGGCGTGGTTGCAGACAATTTCAATTAACATTACTAAAGCCCGGATTGTCATCCTAGCTCGTTCTTGAATTAATTGACCATGGCTGTCGGTTGTACCTAATCCGGGTGAAATAAAAATATTCGCATCGTAAGCAATGGTTGGAATAATTCCCATTTGAGTCATTCCGTCCTGGAATAAATTTGAACCTGCATACATATCTTCAATTGTAAAAATCGGGATGCCAAGCTTTCCGTTCTTCCAGCTATCTTCATAATTAATTTCCACCGTTCCGGAATTGTAGCTATTGTATATCTGGAAAAACGGTTTTATTCGTGAATCTATTTTAGCGAATTCATCAACTACAATTTCGTACAGCTCATCAATCGGTTTGGTTAATATTCGAGGATTATCTCGCAGTACTCTAAGCGCTGCAAGCTGTCCGCTTAATCCTTCTTTACCAGGGTCTTGTGTTACAAGTGCCGCTTTTCCGTACGATGCTGTAGTTCCGTACCGATTGCCATGCATACCGAGTGCTCTTCTAATTGGTACCATTACATCTTCTTTACCGATTATCAATCCGCTAGTTGCCGAACCGGTTGCTTTATCCATGCTGTAAATCATTACATCTGCACCGACTTCTTTAATGCTTGTGCCGATGATCGGTATTCCCCAGGCATTATCTATTACATAAGGAACGTTATAGCTTTGCGCCAACGCAGCAATACCTTTCAACAATAACGGTGTTCCCTTTTTATCTTTTTCGCCATAGCCGTAACCGGGTGTATCGTAACCTAATGATGCAAAACCGGAGAGCAGCGTTTCATGTCTCTTTGCTACTTGAGTTAAGCTTTCGATTGATTCTTTTACTTTAACATTTTTTAGAAGCGGAACAGGATGATATTTTATTCCATGAACCGGATATTCAGCCCCGGCTAAAGGCACAAGCACCGTATCGAGATTATTTTGCCTTTTTCCATAAAAGCCAAGCTCGCCTGCTGTGCAGCCGCGGTCTGCTAAAACATCTTTATACTTTGGCGGGAAAGGTCTTCCGTAAGATGCTTGATGATGAATATGTCTTTCCATCGGTGCGATGTATCGGGTACGATAATTATCGCCTCTCCCTTGCATGGGGGGTGTGAATAAAGAATCAAAACTAACCCAGAGACCGGCTTCGCAAGTATTTACAGGTGCGGCATCGTAATCGTCTCCATAGGCTTCTTTTATTACTTCTCTAATTTGATCGACGTAAACGGCTAATGGAACTACTTTCTTAGATTCTTCAGCCATAAATTTTTCTATATCTTCACGCAAAGGCGAGGGACAACCGGATATAGCGCCGGTCAAACCGAATGCGCCTTTTAATTCGGAAGGAATATTTAATGAGTCGGCAGCTTTTTTTGCTTCGGCATAAATCTGCGGAATTCTTTGCTGTAATCTCTTGTACATCTGAAATTTAAATTTTGGTGCAGCCATTACTTTCCCTTTATTTTTTTTGAAGTTATTACTTTCTTTTCTTCTGTTGAAGAAAGTTCTTTATTATTAAAACCTTTTATCGTTATTTCGTCGTTTAATATTAGTCCGAGTGTTTTACCGGAAATTCTCTTTTTCAAGTAAACAATTGTGTTCTGATGATTAGGCATGTGGGTATCATCGAAGCCGGCGATTCTTCCAATAGGCTTGCCTTTCCATTGGACTTCATCGCCTACCAAAAGCACTCCGCCTTCAGACAGTTCAACAAAACCGATATAACAAATTTTATCGACCTTTCTGCCCGGCATTGCATTCTGATCGTCTGTTCCGATAAGTTCAATTACTGTTCCCTTTGCAAATGCCCTTGATATCGGACGAATCAGATTTAATCCCCTATTTTCAAGCATGCCATCGAGCACCACAACAACCCTGCAGCTTATATCTGCTTTGCTGTGATAAAAATCGGCATTAACTAAATTACGTTCGTATGGATCCGACATAAATTTACCTATACTAAGTTGGTTACAAATGATTCTACATCTCCGTGAAGAAAATCTATTACCGGTATTTCAATCATCGTATAACAACCCGGCTTCTGAACCATGGTTGCCCTTGCTGCCGAAACCATTACCTGAGATGTCAATGCCGGATTATTTATTTTCAGTTCAAACTTCATCTGTTGATTATGAGTAGTACCGGAAACGCCTTTTCTTTCCATATAAACACCGTGCCCCACGTCGATAAGCTTTGTTACATCATCAACCTGAAAAACATAAGTTCTATCCTTAATGAAATACGGATCTTGCTTAATAGCTTCTTCAACTTCTTCGAATGGAACAGTGCCGTCTAATTCCACATAGACCATTCTTCGATGAATTCCCATGCCCGCAGGAACTGTGATCGATAGAGCATTTTTTACACCTTTAATGTCTTTCACTGCGCAAGTATGACCCATCGACATTCCGGGACCATAGTTTGTGTGAGTTATACCTTTGGGAGCCATTGCCATAAACCAACCGCGAATTACGGAATCTATGCCCGGATCCCAGCCGGCAGCGATTATTGAAACAGCATTATGTTCTTTTGCAATCGCATCTAATTCTCTTCTCAGCGCTGGTATTTCGGTGTGAACATCAAAGCTGTCGACAGTGTTGATTCCAAGTTTCAAGATTTCTGAAACAGTTTTTTTAACCGAGCGGGAAGGACAACTAACAATTGCGACGTCAACTTTTTCCAGTTCTTTAATGTGGCTCACAATTTTTGTTTCCGAAAGCTGTGCACATTGCGCGGTATTTAATTTCTTTTTTAGCTTTTCAATATTTTTTAATTCCACAACGCCTGCTAATTCCA
>CAZTDB010000353.1:0-3673 GCA_964612385.1 uncultured Ignavibacteriaceae bacterium | reverse complement strand
CTGCAAGAAGTAAAAGATAAAGTTGATGAAATATTAATTACTCTGCCCGATGATGCAAAAAAACCGATTATACAAAAAGTTGATTTGCAATCTTTCCCGATAATGGATGTAATACTAAGCGGTCCATTAGACCCGAGAGAATTATTCGAAATAGCAGACAAAACATTAAAAGACCGCTTTTCGCAAATTGAAGGCGTTGCAAAAGTTAACATTACCGGCGGACAGGAACGAGAAATACGTGTCGAATTAGAGAATCGATCCGTTTTTGAGAATAACATTTCTCTTCCGCAGCTTCTTCAAATTCTTAGTGCACACAATATGGATATTCCGGGAGGATATTTTAAGCTTCACGATCAAGAATATACCGTGCGGCTTGAAGGAGAGTTTTCGGATATTGAAACGATAAACGAATTGCAAGTGCCAACTCCGTTTGGTCCGAAAAAGATCCGCCAATTTGCAACGGTTCAAGACGCCGGTAAAGATGTAAGGCAGCGTGCAGTTTATTTCGATAATAAAACAAAAGTGCGTGACGAAAACGTAGTAAGGCTCGGTATTGTAAAAAGCTCTGAAGGAAACGTTGTAAAAGTTGCTGAAGGAGTTAGAGAAAGTCTTCCCGAAATAAGAGAATCGCTGCCTTTAGAATGTAATCTTGAAATAGTTGACGATAATTCCGATTTCGTAAGAAGCAGCGTTAACGATACGATGAGCAACGTATTCCTCGGTGTGTTATTTACCTCGATAGTGCTGCTGATATTTTTACATGATTTACGTTCAACGCTTATTGTTGCGCTTTCGATGCCTACTTCAATCATCTCAACATTTTTACTGCTGCAGATGTTTGATTTTTCCTTAAATATGATGACCCTAATGGGACTTTCCGTTTCGGTTGGAGTTCTAGTGGCAAACTCTGTTGTTGTTATAGAAAATATTTTCAGATACAGAGACCTTGGAGAGAATGTAAAAGATGCAGCGTACAAAGGAACTTCCGAAGTTACAGTTGCCGTGCTTGCCGCAACGTTAACCAACCTCGTGGTCTTCCTTCCGATTGCAAACATGTCGTCGATGGTGGGTCAATGGTTAAAGGAGCTTGCACTTGCAGCGGTGTTTGCAACCATCTTCTCGCTTATTATGTCGTTCACGCTTACACCAATGCTTGCTTCCTTACTGCTGCCGAATGTTGAGAAGCGAAATAAGTTCAAAGATGCTTTCGATAAATTCGAACACAAGATAATCGGGTTATATAAGAAATTATTAAGCTTCATACTTCGAAGTAAAAGAATTAGTTTGGTAACTACGACAGCGGCTTTTATTATTTTTTTTCTTACTGTTATTATCTTCGGTCCTAAGCTTGGTTTTGAATTTATGCCGCCCTTTGACGACGGTAAAATCAGGATTGAAGTGGAGCTGCCGGAAGGATATAATTTAGATGAAACCTCACGAGCACTTCAGCAGATAGAGAACCGGATACAAAAGCATGAGGAGGTAGTCCACATGATTACCGATTTAGGCAAAGTGAGTGATCTTGATATCGGTGCTAACTTAGCGGCGATGAATGTTCAGCTTGTTGATCCTGATGAACGTGATGTGGGTCTGCAGGAAATGGTCTCGGTTTTTGTTAAAGAGCTTGCCGATATACCAAATGCGAAAATAAAAGTTGATCTTGGCTCGCATACGGGCGGTCCAGGGGCACAAGTGCAATTTTATTTGTTAGGTCAAGACCTCGAAACTCTCGAACGATTAAAAGATCAAATAGTAGCTAAGATTAAAGACGTTCCCGGTTTAATAAATTTCGATCAAAGCTCACGTGCCGGTAAACCTGAGATAACGGTCGTTCCTAAGCGTGAAAAACTTACCGAAACAGGCTTATCGGTTATGGATCTTGCACTAACACTGCGAACATCTATTGAAGGCATGGTTTCCTCTCAATACCGCGAACTCGGGAATGAATATGATATCACCGTTACGATGGATGATAAATCAGTTGATTCACCCGAAAAGATCGGAAATATAACTGTAGCATCGCCTGTTATCGGAGCAATGCGCTTATCGCAAATTGCAGATATAAAATTCACAACAGGCTATACAAAAATTCTGCATAGAGATAAATATACTACCATAAGCTTTACCGGCTCTCCTGCTGCTAACGTTCCGCTAGGTAATGTTACAAGTGAGATTGACAAACGCTTGGCAGATATTAAACTCCCGAGCGGTTACAGCATCAAGTGGGGCGGTAATGTTAAGATGATGAATGAAATGATTGCGGACATGGTCTTTGCATTTTTCCTTGCTGTGCTTTTAACATATATGCTGCTTGCAGCTTTGTTAGAAAGTTTCGGTCAGCCGCTGCTTATTATGGTTACGGTTGTTCTCGCAATGATCGGTGTAGTGTTCTCGCTTTATATAACCGATATAGCATTTAGTATTACGTCATTGATGTCAATAATAATGCTGATAGGAATTGTAGTTAACAATGCAATTTTGATGCTTGATTATACGAATCAGCTTCGCAGGGTAGAAGGAAGAAGTCCTAAAGATTCGCTGCTTGAAGCATGTCCGACTAAATTAAAGCCGATAATTATGTCGAGCACCGCTATTATTCTTGGTATGCTTCCGTTGGCATTAGGAATTGGTGAAGCCGGAAAAGAAATGAGAATACCGCTTGGCGTTGTAGCAATTGGCGGACTGTTCGTTTCAACGATACTTACTCTTTTTGTAATTCCGGCTATGTATTACTTAACGGCAAAACAAAAGTAATTTTCGGAGATGAATCTTCCAAAGGATTCGGATTGCGAAAAAATTGTAGGGCGAAACTCTGTTTCGCCTTTTTTTTGTAGAGAACTTACTAACCCACCTTACGCAACATGAAGAGATGATATCTTTATAAAGTTCAAGTCACTCTTTATCTCTATATTATAAACACCATTTATCGATAATTTCAAATTAAAGGTAAAGATGTCATCTCTCCACACCAATCTCTTTGTATTACGTGAGTTTTTAGATTAAAATGAAGTATCTATAAAAACTAACCAAAGATATTTGTTCGGAGGAATAAATTGAGAATTTTTTTCCAACCTAGAATTATTAATGTGGCTATCCGTAGGATCGAGTCTGTGTAAAAAGTGTTTCTGTCATTTCGACCGAAGGGAGAAATCTTTACTTACGCTTAGATTTCTCAGTCGCTCCGCTCCTTCGAAATGACATTTTAGGGGTTTTTACACAGTCTCGTTCCCTTTGGGAAAGCCGCTTCACTCAGATGTTTTGCTTCTGTCAGACTTGCCTACCAGTGAACTTGTTCGGTGGACAGGTATATCTGACGGTAATAAAAAAAATTTCCGTTCACTTTTTCCGAAGGAATGGCTTTGCCAAGTGAACGGAACCGTCAAACACGGTATTTATGGCTTTTCGAAGGATCTAGGGATAGCCACATTGAGTGGCTTTCTCGAAATTTGATTCTTCTAAGAATCTACGTTTTTCCCTGATGAAAAAAACCTTCAGGGAATGAAAAGTACAATGTTTGACTATTTGATAAAACATTAATTAACTACGAAAAAAAACAGCAGCTTGATTTTCGACAACGTTTTGTAAGTTAACAACTTGTTGGTAAGTTTTATTTTTTAAGCGCTTAACACAACTATCAACTTCCACCAACCTCCCACCCCCCTCCCACCATCTT
>CAZTDB010000352.1:0-3675 GCA_964612385.1 uncultured Ignavibacteriaceae bacterium | reverse complement strand
TAAAGCAGTAAGGAATAAAGGAATAACCGTACCGATAATTTTATTAACCGCAAAAGGAGAAGAAATAGATAAAGTGCTCGGACTTGAATTAGGTGCCGATGATTATGTTACCAAACCATTCAGCATAAGAGAATTGCTTGCAAGAATTAAAGCTGTATTACGGCGCGGCGAAAACCTTGTAAGTTCGCAGCCTTCCGAAAATAGGATTAAAATCGGATTGCTGCAGGTAAATTTTGATTCGTATAATGCATTTATGAATGATGAACCGGTGCAAATGTCGCATAAGGAATTTGAAATTTTATATTATTTGTGGAAACACAGGAACAGAACCGTAAGCAGAGATGACCTTCTGCAGGAAGTTTGGGGATATGAAGAATCGCCAACCACACGGACGGTAGATAATTTTATTTTAAAGCTTCGTCAGAAAATTGAAAAAGAACCGAATCATCCGCAGATTATCTTAACAGTTCACGGCATAGGTTATAAGCTTGTGGATTAATATTCAAAAGGTAGCACAGACTATTAGTCTGTGCGACAAATAATGCAAGTATGATTAAAATCTTGATAGAACTTTTTTATCTCATATAAATTATTTTACTTTTTGGACATCCTCATCAGAGCGAAGTCAATTTATTTTGAATAGATACCTTTTACCATCCAATTTGGGGATGAATGGTTTTAAGCATATCGGTATAAAATAAATCAAACTCACTCTAATCTCTCTCTTAAAAAGAGAGAGACTTATTGTCAATAAAACAATATATTACAACGTTTTGACAGAATATTCACACTAAGTCATAAAGATCAATAAAAAAAGTGTTTGAAAATGTGGGGGAATGTCATTTCGCCTCCAGGCAGGAAGGAGCGTAGCGACTGTCCAAAGGACTCCCTCGGAGAGAAATCTTTTGTGTTTTGAAAATATTCTTAGATTTCTCACACGAATGCTTTTCGAAAGTCCAAAGGATCTTGGGAGAATCTAGGGTCGGGATCGAAATGACAATTCGCCGCGGCGAATTACTTTTTGGACATCCTCATTAGAGCGAAGTCAATTTATTTTGAATAACTATCTTTACCATCCATTTTTTGGATGAATGGTTTTAAGCATCATTCAGAAATTTTTATTTTTGTTCAAAAAAATCCGCGTAATAATTAGAGGGAATAAATGAATGCTTTAGAAGTTCACAACCTTAGGAAAACATTCGGCAGCATAAAGGCCGTCGATGATATCTCCTTTGGCGTTCCGGAAGGCTCGGTATTCGGTTTAATAGGCAGAAACGGTGCCGGCAAAACTACTACAATCAGAATGATAATGAATATTTATCTTCCCGATTCAGGCGAAGTTATTTTTCGCGGAGCAAAAGTTGGGCAGGACTTTCGTGACAGAGTTGGCTACTTACCCGAGGAACGAGGGTTATACAAAAAATTAAAAGTGATGGAAACATTACTCTACTTCGCCGAGCTTAAAGGCAAAACGGGTAAGGAGATTGAAAACAAAGCTTATAAATACTTGAACAAATTTGAATTGTATGACAGACGAAACTCTAAGCTTGAAGACCTCTCAAAAGGGAACCAGCAAAAATTGCAGTTCCTTACAACCATTCTTCATTCACCCGACTTCCTGATACTCGACGAGCCGTTCGCAGGATTAGATCCGATCAATACTAATCTGTTAAAAGAAATTATTCTTGAGCTGAAGGAACAAGGAAAAGTAATAATCTTTTCAACCCACCTGATGGATTTTGCAGAAAAAATGTGCGACCATCTTGCAATGATAGACCACGGCAAAATTATTCTCTACGGCTCTTTAAATGAAATCAAAAGCAAATATGCTCAGCGGAATGTTAGCCTCAATTACTCAGGAGATATATCATTCTTAAAAAGTCTTCCTTTTGTAGAAAAGATAGAGGACTATGGCAACTCGACAGGAATCCGTGTTAAAGACAATTCACACATCCAGCAGCTATTACGGCTTTTGATTGATAACAACGTTACGATAAATAAATTCAGTGCAAACGAAATTTCGCTTCATGAAATATTCATTGAACTTGCCGGAAAAGACGATACTAGTTCCTTAAGCAAGGAGGTTATCAATGTTTAACAGAAGAACATTAGCCGTTATAAAACGCGAGCTAAGAACACGATTGCTTAGTAAGTCATTTATCTTAATGACTATACTCATTCCCGTATTTCTTTTTGGTGTTATCGCTGTTCAAACATTTATCTACAAATATGAAGGCGATGAAAAAGCAGTTCTTCATATAATATCCGAAACAGAAGAAATTATTCCCGGCTTAAAATCAGCTTTTGATGAGAGCGATTATGTGAAAAAAGGAAGCATAAAGGTTACGTTCAACTCTTCCGGCAGGGAATTGATTATGGACTACGTTAATTCTGTAAAGAAAGATTTGCTTGACGATAAAATCACCGGAATTGTTTTTATTCCAAAAGATGCGCTTAAGGATAAAAAGCTTGAGTACTATTCGAAGAATCCGAATAACAATTCGTTATTCGGCAAAATCCGGGAAACGATAAACAAAGTATTGATGGATGATTATTTTGCCGGCAGACAGCTATCTGACGAAGAAATTTTATTTGCAAAGAAAAATGTAGATTTCAGCGGATTTAGGGTATCTAAAGAAGAAAAGGTTGAGGAAGAAGGAGTAGGAAATCAAATAGTGTCGTTTTTATTTACGTTCCTTTTATACTTCAGCTTGATCTTTATTGGTACTATAATTATGCGTGCGGTTGTTGAGGAGAAAAATAATAAAATTGTTGAAGTGCTGCTTTCATCGCTCGATGCAAAAGAATTGATGACAGGCAAAATATTGGGCATGTCGATCATGGGAGTTATTCAAATGACAATTTGGCTGCTGCCTGTAATTGTGCTTATATCGTCAACATGGTTTATGCTTCCGCCGGAATTTACTTTAACCATTAGTCTCGGTCACGTAGGATATTTATTGATAAACTTTTTCATCGGGTTGGTTACATATCTTGGTTTATTTGCTGCCGTAGGTGCCATGTTCGATAATGACCAGGATGCGCAATCCGGCGTTTGGCCTATTATGATCCTAATAATGATACCGTTTTTCATTTCGATTGCAATGCAGTCAAATCCCGAAAATCAAATTGCGAAGATAACCTCGATGGTCCCCTTTTTTGCGCTTATTGTTATGCCTGCAAGGATGACGATAATTGACGTACCGGCATGGCAGTTTATTTTATCGTTTGCTGTAAACATTGCAACAATGCTGCTGATATTTCCCGTAGCCGGAAAGATTTACCGTGTAGGTATACTTAGGACAGGCAAAAAGCCTTCGTTGAACGAAATAATAAGGTGGCTGAAGTATAAATATTGATTAAAGGTGGAGATGGTTCCACAATTTCAAAATTGTGCCAAAGGCATCCCTTCGGGACAAATTTTTCCCTGCCCGCTCGAAATGAAATGAAGACGGGTTTGATAAGTTACGAACCAAGTCGGTTCGTGAAGTTCTTGAATATGCAGTTGTTGTGATTTGCTTTTGCACAGCATCCTTCGGACACCCGCGAAGGGTGCGACGCCGGGACATCTGCAATACCCGTAATCATTGCCGGTTTCAATCCACGTCCACTGGATCCTTCGGACACCCGCGAAGGGTGCGACTTCCATTTTTCACTGTGATAGTTCTATATTTA
>CAZTDB010000351.1:0-3686 GCA_964612385.1 uncultured Ignavibacteriaceae bacterium | reverse complement strand
GTAACTGCCTTTTCAACAACTAAAGTTGAGATAGATGTTACCGCAACAAAACAAACGTATAACATTTCGCAAATCGAAGGGATTGCCGGTATTGCCGATATTGCAGACATTTTGGAACTTCAAGCTGATGTGATTGACGACCATTTTAGAGGAGGAAGAGTTGGTGAAGCACTCTATTTAATTGGCGGTGCAACAATTGTTAATCCGCTTGACAAAAGACGAGCATTCAAGCCGATTGTCACTGGATTAGAACAAGTAGAAGTTTATACTAGCGGTTTTAGTGCCGAATATGGAAATGCCCAATCGGGGGTGGTTAACATGGTAGCAAAAGAAGGCGGTAATCAATGGGAATCAAGACTTGAAATGTCCGCCACGCCGCCACAATACAAAACCTGGAATGGCTCACCTTATTCTCCCCAAAATTTATATTACTACAATACATTATTAAATACAGAAGCATGGCTTGCGGAAAATCCTACTCAACCTGGCAGAAGCCTATTCGATGCCGGATATGGATTCGGTAGTGTTTATTTGCCTGAAAGAAATGTTTGGCCCCCAAATCCGTTAAAGTTGGAAGACTCGCTTAACATTGCACGCTTAGGGCAGATTTCATGGATGCAATCAATCAGAAATGCCGGATTAGAATATGATAATACCTATGATTATCGGGTTGATTTTTCTACAGGTGGTCCACTTTCGAACAAGCTGAAAATTTTTGTTGCAGGCAGGGAAAATAAAACCTTTCCAATCATACCAACACCCGATGCCGATCTATCTCGTCAGGTAATAACGAACTTTTCCTATCAAGCTGATGCGAATAATAAATTAAAATTTAGGTTAATATACGATCATCAATTCACTAATATTCTTAGCAGCAACTGGCTTAGGTGGTTGTTCGATAGAACTTTCAGTGTAAGCAAGTCTTCTCAAGTAACCACTCAATTTGGCGCTGACTGGCAGCATATCTTAGATCAATCGGCATACTTCGATTTAAGATTCAGCATCTTAAATACAAATATCGAAGAACGGGTTGAATTGTTAGCACCCGGGCAGTTCATCGAAGAATATGCAAACAAAACTAATTGGGTTGATTACACCGGTCCATCTGCGCATCGTGTTGGAAGACTAAATGATGATAGCGGAGATGACAAAACCCGCTCTTATGATTTTAGCGGAAGCTTCACATCTCAAATAAATAAACAAAACCTGATAAAAACCGGTCTACAGTTCACTTATTATGATCTCGATGTTAATCGCGATATGAATTTTTTCGATGCCGGCGGTTATAGAAAAGTTCAATTCGAAGCATTTCCTTACGAAGGTGCTTTGTTTGTTCAGGATAAACTTGAGTTTGAAGGACTAATAGCAAATTTAGGATTAAGGCTGGATTTTTACAACCTGAATGCATCTTACTTTGCTGATATTTATTCACCGCTTCGCAATCCTTTTTACGATGAATCCAAACCCTACCTTGAACGAGGATTTTATTACGACCAAGAGCTTGCCGCCCGGGAAAAATCGAAACTATATTCCAAGTTACAACCCAGAATAGGCATTTCATTCCCAATCTCGGAATATTCTGTATTTCATATAAACTACGGCACTTTTACGCAGCGACCATCTTTCAGCCAAATATTCTACAGCCAGGTTACGCGGTTCAACGAAATAGAGGTGCTTGGGAATCCAAGGTTAAAGCCCGAAAATACTAAAGCCTACGATATCGGATTGGTTAATTCATTCCCTATCGGTGTTAAGCTTGACGTGAGCGCATATTACAAAGATGTTACCAACCTTGTTCAAACTTCTTACTACTTTGATCAGCAGCAAACTGTTTATAGAACATACATCAATAGAGATTACGCGGACATTAAAGGCTTCCATGTTAGCCTCGAAATGACCGATAGCCCCATTAAAGGCTATATAAGATACAATTATGAAGCAGCAACCGGAAAAAGCAGCAACGATTTAAATGCACCTGTAACCTTCTTTGAAAATCCTGCAGTAGGACAGGAATCAGTTGAGTTACCGGACCCCGAAGATGTTTACCTCGATTACGATAGAACTCACAAGGCTATTGTAAATCTTAGGTATAAAACTCCCAAATCATTTGGTTTCAAACTCGGGAATTTCTTTCCCCTTGCAAATTTTAACTTCAGCATTACATTCAGATTATATACAGGAAGACCGTATACTTACGATATTACAGGGCAAGGGCTTAAGTATAATAAACGTACACCGACTGAGAGGGACTTAAGACTTAGAATCGAAAAATCAATTCCGTTTGGAAATAATAACCTTGTAGTTTATGGTGAAGGTTTTAACCTGCTCAACCAACAAACCTACCATTACACGAGAACTTTTAATAGTGAAAGAAACACAGTTCGATGGGAAAATCAGAGAGAAAATGTTTTGGTTTACGATGAATACATTCCATACGTAACGGATCAGAGTGTCTATCTTTTAAGTAATCAACCCCGTTACTTCAGGTTTGGAATAATTTACAAATTTTAATAAACCATGCTTAAACATTTGAAATTTGAGGAAATAATGAGACTAAGTTTTTGCAGATATCTCCCGTTATTTTTAATTATTTGTTCTTCATTCGGTGAGGCGCAGATTCGGGAATATAGAATTCACGATAGAGGAATGCTTCACAACACCGTCTTCAATACAGGCGAGATAGGCAGAGGATGGATGACCGGTGAAGCCGGTAACAAAACAAGTGTGCCGCTTTTTGAGTGGCCCTCTCGTTCCAAAACCACTTTTGGATCAATCGAGTACAGCGGACAGCATAATTTGTTGGGAGCTGGAGTTTATATAGCTGCTAATCTTGATGGTAAACCAGGTAAAGATAATCGACTTTATTCGTTTTGCGGCGGCGTTGGTGCATCTCAGCCCGAAGTTGTTTTTGGCAGATGGAGCTTTCCCCTATACATGGAAGAAATAGAAAATTTTCCGCTCCTTCCCGACGGGGAGTTAAACCCTGATTATAATCCGGATGAAGCAGAAGAGATCATTACTACAGCATGGGCAAATTCAATTGGAATAACAGTTACAAGAACTTCCCGGGCTTGGAGTTATCCCGATTACGATGATATGATAATCTATGAATATACTTTCGAATACACAGGCGATACCGACGGCAACCCCGCCACCGTCGAGAGAGATTCCGTACTGAAAGATGTTATGATTCTATTTAATTACGGTTTCGCTCCTTCAATGTATGGTTATCAGCGTCATTACCAAATTTGGAAATACGAAGCTGGCATTTATCGCGGTGATCAAAGGAATTCTTGGGATGCCGATTATTGGCTGTCATTCAATATGGACGTGCAGACTGATTTAAATCCCGACTTAGCCGGTAAACCTGAACCTGATAGAGATTTATTCAGAAGGTATGCTCAAACTGGTGAAAAGGGAGGGGGACTTTGCAGCCCGCAAGCGCCGGGATATTGTATGCTTTACTACGATACAAACCATCTTGCAATTGTCGACCCGGATAATCCTGAATTAAATGAATCGGAAGCTGTGCTCATCTTAAGGACATCCCAGGGTCTTTATTATGAACTTGATGAAAATAAACATATCAAACAACCATGGTCAAACAAGGTAAGCACCGGTAATACTAATTCAGTTAAAATGATGAACGAATCTATAAATCCTGATAAGAGATGGAGCGGCGTTTA
>CAZTDB010000350.1:0-3704 GCA_964612385.1 uncultured Ignavibacteriaceae bacterium | reverse complement strand
ATGCAATAACTTTAATGTAATTGATTTGGGTGTAATGATAAGCGCAGATAAGATAATTCAAGCCGCAATCGATGAAAAAGTTGATATTATTGGATTAAGCGGATTGATCACTCCTTCGCTGGATGAGATGGTTCACGTCGCAGCCGAAATGGAAAGAACGGGACTAAGACTCCCTCTGCTGATCGGCGGCGCTACCACATCTAAAATTCATACGGCGGTAAAGATTGCACCTGCATATAGCAGCTTAACTGTGCATGTTTTGGATGCATCCCGGAGTGTTCCCGTTGTAAACAATCTTCTGAATCCTGATGAGCAGATTAAATCTTCTTTTGAATCCGAGATAAAAAAATATTATCAAAAATTGAGGGAAGAACATTTCAAGAAACAATCGGGTCGTAAGTTCATCACCATATCCGGGGCAAGAGAGAATCAGCTTAAAACAGATTGGACCAAATTAAAAATCACAAAACCTACAAAGCCGGGCGTTACTATTCTGAAGGATTATCCGTTAAGCATCTTACGTAATTATATTGACTGGTCGCCCTTCTTTCATACATGGGAATTGAAAGGAAAATATCCGGCAATATTTCAAAATGAAAAATATGGTACTGAAGCAAAAAGATTATTTGAAGAAGCGAACAAACTGCTCGATGAGATAATTTCGAAAAATTTATTGAAAGCAAACGGCGTTGTAGGAATATTTCCGGCAAATAGCATCGGGGACGATATCGAAGTTTATTCCGACAATTCAAGAAAAGGAGTAAAACGCGTACTTCATTCATTAAGATCGCAAGCGCCTAAATCCGACGGAACACCGAACCTTGCTTTAGCAGATTATATAGCACCTAAAGAAACCGGGGTTGAAGATTATATCGGTGCATTCGCAGTTACGACAGGCATTGGCATCGAATCCCTGATCGAACATTATGAAAAGAACCATGACGATTATAACAGCATAATGGTTAAAGCACTTGCAGACAGATTAGCAGAAGCATTTGCAGAGCATTTGCATGAGAAAGTCAGAAGAGAATTTTGGAAATATGCTGAGAACGAAAAACTGACTAACGAAGAATTAATAAAGGAAAAATATATAGGCATCCGTCCGGCTCCGGGATATCCGGCTCAGCCCGACCATACTGAAAAGCTGATAATATTTGACATACTTGATGTAGAAAAAAACACGGGAATTACTTTAACCGAAAGTCTTGCAATGTATCCCGCAGCATCGGTTTGCGGACTGTATTTTTCTCACCCCGAGTCAAAGTATTTCAACGTTGGTAAAATAGGAAAAGACCAGGTGCTCGATTATCATAGAAGAAAAGGAATGAGCCTGGATGAAGTTGAAAAGTGGCTTCACTCAAATTTGAGTTATGACACCGGATTATAATCTCAACTTAAATTTTAATTGGAACGAGTTTTACATGTCGTGTCATTTTTAATCACGAAAGAATCTTTTTCTATTTGATGTCATCATACGTTCTAAAAAAACAACAAAGGCTAAAATTTTTAGGAGACGGGTATGAGTTATTATTTCAGCAAATTCGTAAAAGAAAACTTCGATGAAGCAATAAATAAAGTAACCGATCAGCTTAAGAGCGAAGGATTCGGAATTATGACCGAGATTGATGTTACAAAAACATTAAAAGAAAAGTTGAATGTCGATTTCAAAAAGTACAAAATATTAGGTGCATGCAATCCGCCTTATGCTTATAAAGCTCTTCAAGCCGAAGATAAAATCGGCACAATGCTTCCATGTAATGTTATAGTGATTGAACATGCCGAAGGTAATGTTGAGGTAGCTGCCGTTGATCCGATCGCTTCGATGGCTGCAATTAAAAATGAATCTTTAGCTGAAATAGCTGCTGAAATACGTTCAAAATTAAAAAGTGTAGTGGAAAGCATATAAATTTTATCCCGCAGTCCGCATTCGTGCCTATAAGTTTAGTAAATAGATTCTTATATTTAACTTAAAGTTTGATAAATTAATCGGGCGCAATTAATGGGCGGAATTGTATTCTGGACGATTGTAAGAATAGTGCTTCTTCTTCCTTTACTTTGGATTTCGAGAGATTATCTCGATTTTCAGTTGTGGTGGCTCGTTTCAATTTTTGCTATTTATGTTGTAATTATTCACCCGGCAATTGTTCAATACCGGTTATTCGAAGAGAAAAATAAGGACATCATTCATTCAACTCTATGTTCTACATGCAGGCACTTCGATGAATCGGCAGTGCTGTGTATGAAATATGACAAGCATCCCACACAAAATTTTCTCCCCTGCAATGGGCTTGATTGGGAACCTCATCAGAAAGATATAGAGTACAATGATTTAGAAAGCTGAGAAATTTATTTTTGAATTTTTATTTAATCTATGATTCGTATCTAAAAAGGTCTTATTTGGAAATTAAGTATTCGAATATTTTTAATAATCAAAACTTTTCTTTAATGAAAACACTTTTTTAGAGAAGACTCATTAATCCAATCATAAAAAAGGAAACATAATGTCAGTTAAACCAAATCAGGTAGTAACTATTAATTTCACTCTGAAAAACAGTGGGGGAGAAATCCTGGAAAGCACGAAAGATCATACACCGCTTGCTTTCATCAGCGGGCAAAATCAAATTCTTCCCAAGATTGAAGAGACAGTCGGAGAGATGCTTATTGGAAGCAAAAAGAGTATTGTGCTTCACCCTGCGGAAGCTTACGGAGAGTACGATGAAAATGCTGTTCAAAAACTGGATAAAAAAGAATTCCCGGACAATGTTCAACTAGAAGAGGGAATGAATTTCGTGGCAAATGCACCCGACGGAAGCAAAATGCCGTTCATAATAAAAACTATCGAGGGTGAAGCTGTTACAGTTGATTTCAATCATCCGCTTGCAGGCGAAACATTAGATTTTGATATCGAGTTGATAGATATAAGAGATGCAACAGCCGAAGAGCTTGCACACGGACATGTGCACGGACACGGCGGGCATCACCATTGAGTTGTTTTATTGTTGAGATGAAATTACGTCATGAAATAGAGATGACATCCTGGTTGATAATCTATTTATTTCCGAGTGGCGATCACAATAAGATTATGATGAGAATAAATAATTGTAAAAGGTGTTATCTCTTAGCCTCTGAGACCTAGTTCGAGAATCTTTGATATTAATTTTTACCTGGTGATTCTTTGAGACCTCGTGGTTTGGTGGCATTTACAAATTTAAAGTAGAAATTTTATGATAAAAGCAGCAGCCCATTTTCTGCTTTACTTTTACTATTCAGGTGAATTTTGCCAGCCCTATTACCTGCATTGTTGTCTAAATCAAATGTGACGGAGTTGGTATCAAAACCTTCCTTAAAGATTTTACCATTGAAAGCCTGAAAGTAATTGTTATATTTTCGCCGGTGTTAACCGGATGTTTAAGGTATTCATTTTAACTTGATCATCCGATTACGGGCGCAAGGCTTAAACTTCTTATAAGAACAAGCATAGTTAAAACCAAAAGAGGTTATAATGAATAATTTCATTACACAAAAGGCAAAGCTTAAATTTGGTCTGATATTAATAGCTGCTTCATCAGTAGTTTTTTATTCTTATCAGGACGGAATAACAGGCAAAACTTTAAAGAACGGAATAGGCTGCGACTGCCACGGTCCGTCTCCTTCATCAAATGTTAGTGTAGTTATTTCAGGTACGGATGAAGTAGAAACAAATG
>CAZTDB010000349.1:0-3705 GCA_964612385.1 uncultured Ignavibacteriaceae bacterium | reverse complement strand
CTAAAATGTGAGAAAGTGTTACAGCCCAACCGGTGTAAGAAAACTTTAACGTCATACCGGTAAGAGCGAGGCTTATGAAGCTGACAATCATCATTATATGCAGTACTCGGTTAAGCCGGGAAAATCTTTGAAATTGAATAGTCTTGTATTCAGCGGAATATATATTAGCCATAGTTAATAAGATTTATTCTTCAATTGAATCTGTAACATCTCCGGTTTCAGAAGCTTCAAGCCTTCTTTTTAATTCTTGCCGCCATCTTATTGAGCGAGGCAGCCAAAGTAGAGTATGCACACCTGCGATGAAAAAAGTTCCTATGAGCAACGTAGTCATTCCCCAAAAAGTCCAAAATAAAACAGGATATTTTTCGGGGTCGTGGTGAGTTGCGTGAGTGAAATAACCTGCAAATTGTCTGTTGGCGCTTGGATGACATTTCTGGCAGGTTGCTACTACATTATTCCGGCTTAAGTGCGAAGCCGGATCGGTGGTTGGAAGAATATCGTGTGCACCATGGCAGTCGTAGCACTTAGCTGTTTTTGTATAGCCGAGCTGCGAAACTTTTCCATGATAAGTATCAAAATAAGTTGAAGCTATATCTTCATGGCATCTGCCGCATTGAGTCATAATTGTTAATTTAAATCCTTCCGAATCGGCTCTTATAATTGTATGTGAAGTATGACAGTCATTGCAAACAGGTAATTCTTTCTCTGTATTAGTAACTGCTCTTGAGTGAACGCTTTTGTTAAACTGCTCTTCGATGCCGTGATGACAACGCCCGCAGGTAGCAGCAATATTATTTTGATTTATGCTTGAGCGCGGATCTGTATGCGGAAGCTCCATGTGTGCAGTGTGGCAATCGGCGCATGTAGCAGTTACAGTTAAACCGCTTTTTGTTAATCCCTTCCCGTGAATGCTTTCGATGTAATGCTCAATAATTTCTCTTTCAGTCCCCGTGTATCTTACCGCTGCTTTCTCTCCCTCTCTATGACACGTAGCGCAGAGGTTCGGTACGTTAGTGGGGAAAGTAGGTGCAAGCGGATTTCTTCTGCTTAAAATATTATGCGTTCCATGGCATTCGTAACAGTCGGGTGCGTTAGGGTCGTTTACAGCTAAAAGTTGTCCGTGCATACTAATCTGAAATTCATCACCCACTGCTGCGTGGCATGATGTACAGTCTACCTTTTGAGTAAGATTATCGCATGGTCTTAGATGCGAGGGATTTACACCTGAATGGCATTGGCTGCATGCAATGTTAAAATGCCTTGAACTTTGGAGGATTGAAGCATCAACATTTAAGGAGCGGTTATCTGCCGATGCTTTTAGATTTGGATTATCATGGCAGCGGAGGCAATCTTTATCAGCCATTCCCTGCTCATAAAAAACTTTTCTTACTTTATGCGGCTGATGGCAATCGACACAAGCCGGCATGATATGAGCTTCTTTTTCCCACAATTCGCCTTTAATTATTTTTCTGTGAACCGCTTCAATTTCAACGTGGCAGTTTGAGCAGGTAGCCGCAATATTTCTTCTTGCAATGCTTGAACGGCTGTCGGTATGCGGTAAAATTCTGTGGGGTGTATGGCATGATGCACAGGTAGCGCTTACAAGCAATCCTTTTCTTAAAAGCCCTTCACCATGAATACTTTCTGAATAATTCTCGAGTATGTGAGTAGCAGGAATATCACGCTGCATTTGAACCGGCGCGCCTTCTTTATGACATATGCCGCAGAGAAATGGAATTTTTAGCGGATATGTTTTTGAGCGTGAATCTTTTGAATTGTAAATCTCATGAGAACCGTGGCATGTTTGACAACCGGGTGCTAAACGATCGCCACGTGAAAAAGATTTTCCGTGAAGTCCTTCATCGAATAACTTCTGAGCTTCGGCGTGACAAATTCCGCAATTAACCGGCAGCACATCCTCATCGTGCGGTAAATCTACATCCTTCAAATCAGCATGGCAGCCAACACAATCGAGACTGGAATGAATAGAGACATCTAATTTTTTTTGATCGACAAAAACGGAAATTGTCTTGCCCGCTTTTTCTCCTTTTAGAGTGTTGTCTTCATGGCACATCATGCAATCGCTGTTATCCTGCGCTGCTGCAGATGCAATAAATAATAATAAAGAAAAAATTATCACCCTAAGAAAGAATTCGAAATGAATTTTTCTTAAAATAATATTACCGGGTGAAGCCATTGAGAATCCCCGTAATTAATTTATTTATTCGTCTTTTTCTTCTTGTTCTGATAGCCTTTGAGCTTGGTTCTTTTTAATTTTTTCAAGCTCTTTGGGGTGTTCGTGCGCCATTTCTTCTTCGGTTAAGGTTCCTTTAATCCAGGCTAAGTTCATCGGATAAACATCGGGATTAAATATTACGAAATATATATGCCATACAACAATCGCAAGGAAAGCCAGCCAAGCTTCATAATAGTGAATAGTGCGGGCAACGTCCCAGCCAAGCTTCGTGAGTAATCCTATAAAAGTATTATCGAACCAAAGAATGAATCCGGTGGCGCTCATAACGATAGTGCCCCAAACCAGCGCCCAATATTCCGCTTTTTCAACATAGCTGAAGCGGTCGAGTTTGGGTTTTACTTTTAAAAAACCAAGATTATATTTAGCCACATCGATAGCATCAATAATATCCTGATATCTTGGCAGTAAATCTTTAAATAACTGTTTGCCTCTTTTAGTAATGGCTAAATAAAAAATATGATAAAGACTAACGCCTACCATTGCACATGCTGCAATTCGGTGGAGAAGGCTTCTGAATTCAAATGCATCGGGTATAAAATCGCGAATATGCCGTACCCACCAGGAATCGGGAAATCTTAACATAAAACCGGTTATAACAAGGATAAAAAAGCTGAGCATCATTATCAGGTGTTGTATTCTCTCGTTAACAGTCATTCTAAGATATAATGCATGCCCGTGGGATTCTTCCGGCATTAGCCCGCGTTGTTTTAATTTCTTTATTTTAGCTTTGCGGTAAAAATCAATTACATTATGCAGTAACATTCCGCCGATGATACTGATTATAAGAGAAATATAGATTGTAGCAACCCAGTAAAGAATCGGTTCCTCTTCCTTGTCGTAAGTAACATGAATTCTTCCAATGGCAAAATTTTCATTTGCACCCGGATGACAAGTTCCGCAGGTACTAACAATATTATCTTTATGTACCATTGATGTTGGATCGCTGCTTGGCTTGATGTTGTGAACGCCGTGGCAGCTTGCACAATTTGCAACTTCAACTGAGCCGCCGCGCAAAGCCAAACCGTGGTAACTGTCGGAGAACGTTTGATAGCGGTCTGTCGCGATGCCGTATTTTTCAGATAACTTCAGTGAACTGTGGCATGGCGTACAAATTTGTTTTGAAACATTTCCGAAAGCAACCGGCGAACGCGGATCATCGTGTCTTAAAATGTTGTGTTCACCATGGCAGTCAGTGCACACCGGTGATTCTTTAGAGCCGCGCATGACCGCCTGCCAATGGATGCTCTCCTGATATTCCTTCGAAATTTCCTCATGACACTTTGCACAGGTAAATGGAATTTGCGACTTGTTAACAGTAGAGCTTCTATCGAAACCGCTTTTTACTTCATGACTTGTATGGCAATTAACACAATTGGCAGCTTTTGCATTTCCGGCGATAAGTGAAGAGCCATGCACGGATTGTTCATACTGCATGATAAAACCGGCAG
>CAZTDB010000348.1:0-3710 GCA_964612385.1 uncultured Ignavibacteriaceae bacterium | reverse complement strand
AATTTTAACCAAATCTCCGCTTCGGAAGATGGTTTCCATTCTCTCGCCGCTTTCATCCTGAGTTATTCTACCCACTATCCTTTTTACTTCTTCAGGTTGAAGGGGATTGGGATTAGCTCTTGTTCCAAGAAAACCCATGACGGAAGGCGTGTTTAAAATAAATTCTTTCACCTGATTATCAAGATCAGCCTGGATGAGAATATATCCGGGGAAGAAATTTTTAGTTTTACTTTTTTTCTTCCCATCCTTAACCTCAAATACTTTTTCCATCGGAACGAGTACTTCGTGAATTTTTGCTCGCAAAGTCTCGTTATCACTTAGTTCAGCTTCCAAAAGGCTCTTAACCTTATTTTCGTGTCCGGAAAAAGTTCTTACCACATACCATTTCGAATCGACGTCTGTCATCAATTAAAATATCCCTTTAAATATTTGTGTAATTGCCATATCAATCACATAAGTGAAGGCGGCAATAATTAAGCAAACCACAATCACAATCATGGTTGATTCTTTTAACTCTTCCTTAGTAGGCCAGGTAACCTTTTTCATTTCTTTGACGACATCATCAAAGAAGCCGATAATTTTTTCTTTCATAATTTTCGATTTTTATTTGTTGCACGTCAGGAGGGACTCGAACCCCCAACCTGCGGTTTTGGAGACCGCTGCTCTAGCCAATTGAGCTACTGACGTAGCATAAATTATTTTGTTTCTTTATGAATGGTGTGCTTTCGATCCCACCTACAGTATTTCTTGAATTCAACTCTATTTGGATGGAGTCTTTTATTTTTTGTGGTTGTGTAATTTCTTCTTTTACACACCGTGCATTCTAATGTGATTATTTCTCTCATTGTATTATTAAATTTTTATTTCAAAATCAATTTCTATTTTTTTTCAAATCTAATTCCAGAATATTGTATCTTGAATTTATGGTCTATTCTCAAACTTGGAATATTCAGATTCTTCCCTAAAACACATTATAAAACTCAAACAAACTTTACTTTTTTAATATTCTTAAGAACCAACTTTTGAGCGGGAGACGGGACTCGAACCCGCGACCAACAGCTTGGAAGGCTGTGACTCTAGCCAACTGAGTTACTCCCGCAATTCTACTTTAAGAATTTACACTCAAGCTTGCAGTTAATAATTGATATTTCGGCTTACTTAGAGCTGACGACCGGGATTGAACCGGTGACCTCATCCTTACCAAGGATGTGCTCTACCAACTGAGCTACGTCAGCTTTTTTTGACTAACTGCATTTGCTCGCCGGAAAATTTAAGCATCCGCTTAGAAAGCTTCATTGGCTTTTTGATATGAGCTTTAACCTCTCAACATTTTAAAGAACTTATTTCGCAGTGCGATTAAAAGGACAAAATTTCAAAAAATAGCCTAAGTGAGAAAAAGCGCAAAAAAATAAGGGAATTAAAAAAAATTAAATATTTATTCCCTTATAGCCTCATAATTCCTTATATTGTGGGCGGCGAGGGATTCGAACCCCCAAAGGCGTCAGCCAACGGATTTACAGTCCGCCCCGGCTCTCCAACTCCGGCGTCCGCCCGGTTTTATAAACGAGCACCAAATATATTTTTTATTCAATAAAAAAGCAAATTTTGGTAAGTTAACATAGAATTTTCCACTTTTTAGTTTTAAATCAATTGATTCCTGGGAAAATATTACATGCAAACCCTGCAGCACTTGTCTGATTGTATGGGCGCACTGTGGGAAAAAACTGTAAAAATTTAAGTTAATTGAAATATTAGGTCACTTAATTGCAAAATTTTCAAATACATGAAAACTACACTTTTTCGCAGCTTAATAAGTTTAAACTTACTCCCAAAGTTAGTTGATACTTTTTAAATTCATTTATCACAGAAAGGCATATCCTCTCTCTGCCTGAATTATTCAGAAAATCCAAATCTGAAATCTTTTCTTAAGAGTCTCTTATAACGAAATGGTTTACTTTAACTCACCGTTTTCGTTTAGCTATGTATTTATCTAGTGCCAAATCACCCGAACCAAAGAGGAAAAATATTACCAAAAGAATAAGAACAAGAACGGATAACTCTAAAGATTGTTCAACCCTCATCAAACCTTGTTTAAGATGAATAAAGAATACAGCTCCAATAAGCACCGGGATTTGCAGAAACGCTGCAAGCCGGCTTACAAGCCCGATTGCCAGCAGAACGCCGCCGATGATATGGATAACGATGATATAGGAATACCACCAATACCATTGATTTGCACCGACCCATTGCGTTATCGTCTGTGGATCAGAACTTAAAATTATACCTCTAACAAATAAAGCAATGCCTAAAAAGATACGAATAAATGAATAGGCAAGGGAATTATTTTCGTCGAACCACTTAACTAAATTATCTATTGGTTTCATCTCATCTCCATGCAATAATGATTAAAACACACTTCAAAATTTGACCTAGTAAATTAATTTAATCTTACAAATTGGAATAACATTCCGATATCTTTTATGGATTTTTTATTTCTGCATTTTTGCGGGTATAGTAAAACCAATTAAGCAGTAAACATAATACATAGTAAAAAGCAAATCCGTATAGTGCATATTCTGGAGTTCCATTTTCAATTTGCTGACCAAAAACTTTTGGAATGATAAATGCACCATAAGCAGCGATGGCAGAAGTCCATCCTAACACAGGACCGGCTTGATCCTTATTAAAAATATTTGGGATACTTCTAAATGTTGAACCATTTCCTATCCCGGTTGTAAGAAAAAGTATCATAAAGCCAGCAAAGTACGGAACCCAATAATCCTCAGGAGAAGCACTTGCTTTGGCTTGAGTAATAAAATAAGCTACCATGAGAGCAGCTATAATCTGAACGATGGTAATATAACCTGTAACTTTAGCGCCGCTAGTGACTTTATCCGATAACCATCCGCCCACCGGGCGGACTAATGCTCCTATCATCGGTCCGAGAAAAACCCACGTTAAAAAATCCGGCGCGTTTGGATTGATATATGTCGGATCTGATTCATTCGAATAAACAAAAATATCCTGGCTCAGTTTCGGAAAAGCTGCAGAAAAGCCGATGTACGAACCGAATGTCATTGTATAGATAATTGTCATTATCCAATTATGCTTATTAGCGAAGATTGAGAATTGCTTATTCAGATTAGTTTGAATCTCTTTGGGAGTAGCATATTTCATTAATACAAGCGTAATTATTATCACTAATGGCAGGACTATCCACATATTGAGATTCATTCCCAATAATAAAAGTGAAGCAATTGCAGCCGCAATTAAACCAAGCAGAATGAGATATAAAGTTTTAGCAATACTTTGAAATGTGTTAGGTAAGTGAGGAGTTCCCGTAACAACGTTATTCATTCCAAAGAAGGCAGCAACTGCCGAGATGGATAGGAAAGGAAGCCAAATCCATCCTGCATTTTGTATACCTGCTAATCCTATGTTCGATATATCTTTTCCTGTTTCATTAACCGCACTGAATAAAAATATTCCGGTTATCCATGGAATTGCTTTTTGCATAACTCCAACGCCGAGATTTCCGATACCTGCGTTTAGACCAAGTGAAGTGCCTTGAACTTTTTTCGGAAAGAAATAGCTGATATTACTCATTGATGATGCAAAGTTTCCTCCTCCGATACCCGATAAAGCAGCCAAACAGGCAAATGTTAAATAAGGAGTATTCACATCCCGCAATGCTATTCCCACACCTATTA
>CAZTDB010000347.1:0-3711 GCA_964612385.1 uncultured Ignavibacteriaceae bacterium | reverse complement strand
TTCGGCATTTCATCAGGTACAAACCGGGTATTGGATGGGGTGAACACAAAAGAAGGCTTGTTCGTTATCCAAAGTAAATTGCCAAAGTGGTACTCACAACAGTTCGACAGCACGCTTATGTTAAACTGGCTGGGTTTTAATTACGGTATCGGTTTTCACGCACTTTTGGGCAATACATACTACCGCTATCTGGGTGTTAAAAAAAGTTCTCACGGATGCGTAAGACTATCGAGAGAGATGGCAAAAGACTTATATAGCATAATAGATTTAGGAACACCTGTGCTTGTCCACTCCGGTAACAATGCTGTTTTTGTGGGCTTCGGAGATTCGTCGGAAGTTTATTCTTCTTACAGCTTTGAGGAATTGCCAAAGATTCTTCACGAAAGACATGCAGTTTTATACAACGGCAAATATTTTTTAAATCAATTTGAAAAAATTTTAATCGACAGAAATAATATAAAGCATCCGGGTTTACCAATCGGAAATTCAAAAAAAATCCCGACACGCCAAATTATATTGCCTTTCTCTCTTTACGTTTCATCTGCTATTCCCGAAGAAAAGAAATTAATGATGATCGAACGGAATGAAACCAACGCAAAACTCACTCTTAAAGAATTGAGCGTACCCTTTGAAGAGTAAATTTTCCTTCTAAATGAAAAAAATCAAAAATAATTGTTATCTTTTAGCCGTTCTAAAAGAAAGAATTATAAATGCATAAAAAAATCACAATCCTGCTTATAACGGCATTCATTTTAACATCGTGTTCTGAAAAGGAACAAAGTCGCGAAATAAAAACCATAGATGCTTCGTTTGTTAAAAACATAGTAGTGAATGCAATCTCAGGATCCGTATCTGCGAATGATTCTCTTTCTGGTTTAATCGATTTGAATTTGCCTATCAACAAGAACTATAATAAAGTCGATGTCGGTTTGGTGCAATTATTAGGCGGTCAAAATTTGTTCGCGGTCTTGATTGAATATCCAAATCCAATTTACAACCGGTTCGGACTTTATGATTCTCTGTTAAATCCATATTTAATAGACAAATCGCTTTCGGGTCAGCTTGACTATCAATTGATTGAAATAAACGGAAGCAGCTTAATAAATCTGAACGAAGGATTTATCTCGAAGGATGTTTTTAAGCTAATCAGAAGTTCGATTTATAACCTTACAGATACTTCGGCTGCCCTGGTTTTTAGAGCTTACACCCGGCTGGAGTCTCCGGATAATTCATATTTTCAACGGATTGTCGATATATCGGAAGAAAGGATTAAGACAGAAATTAATAGCATCAAAAACTCTCCCGTAAAGAATAAAGGCGATATATTTTTGTACGATTCGAAATTAAATATTTACTCCAGCACGCAAAATATTTTTGATAATTTTATTTTTGATTTAATTAAAGCATACAACAAGAGGATTGAACAGCCTTCAATTGAGGATGAAACAACCGCCCTAAAATCGGCAGGAATAGAACCCGGAGGCGGTTCGGCATTAACATCTGATTCAAAGCCCCGCAGCAATAGTTTCACCCTAACACTAAATGACGATTGGAAAGAATTAAAGAATCTCGGCATAACAGACCATCTTAGAAGGAAATTGACGGGGACTAAATTTGTAAATAATTCATTAGGCTCTTATTTGTCGATAGTCAAGCTGCCATTCCAAGATTCCGCTGAATCAATTATTGATTACAAATTAACAAACAACGCCGTTGGAAATTACACAGTAAGATATTCGGATAAGATAGAAGGCAAAAAATACTATCTCCAATTTTTTGAGTATTCATGCGGTGGAAATAAATTCTTAATGATTTTTGAAGCAAGCAAATTTACTTACGAGCAGTATAAGAATATTTACGAAACTATTATTAACTCATTTCAAATGGATTGTTAATGTATAAGCTTCTTTTCTTTCTAAAAAAAACAAACGATGAACAAATATTAAATCATTTTCAAAATTTCACAATAAAATATCTCAGCGAACTTGCCGGTAAAGAATTAAAACCGGGCAAAGTTGAAAGCAGTCTTTTATTAGATTCAAAATACCTGTATTTCTGCGAGCTTGAAACTTCAAATAAGGAAGAGATGGATGAAAAACTAAATTCTCCAGCCGGCAGAGAGTTGAGCAAAGACCTTGCAGAACTTGCAGATAAAAGCACAGTAATTTTTATAGATTTTAACGAAAAAATATGAATCTTTACTTAGTCCGCCATGGACATGCCGAAAATGTTTCGATTGTAAAAAAGGATTTTGACAGACTTTTAACATCAAAAGGAAAGGAACAAATCCGTAAAGCCGCCAGCGGGTGGAAGACCTTGATTCCATCGATCAATATAATTCTTACTTCACCATTCCTAAGAGCACTCGAATCGGCAAAAATTATTGCTGAATTAATTGTTTATGAAAAAGAAATTGTGGTAGACAATAACCTTGCGCCGGGATGCAAGACAAATCAATTGATTGAAATTGTGAATGCTTTGGATGCAGAAAACATATTAGCAGTAGGACACGAACCTGATATTTCAAATCATATATCCAATTTAATCTCGCATACTCAGGTTTTTGTCGATATTAGAAGAGCTGCTATCGCAAAATTAACATTCGCAAATAAGGCTCTCTTTTCGAAAGGCACGCTCGAGTTTTTAATTCCGCCGGAAGCATTTAAATAAAAAAAGCGCACGGTTACACAAGCTTTATACTTACCGCTGCTTCCCTCCGGACCTGACGGGGTTGGGTACTCGGCTTGTTAACCGGCGCTTTAATTTGTAAATGAATTTAAAATTTCGGAGTCAAAATTCAGGAAAAAAAGTTTCTGTATCAAGCGAAGAATTTTTTACTTTCTTTTGCTTTTCCCGTTCTGATAAGGTATTCCGTTCCCAAAATACGGATCCGTCATAACCTTGAATGGAAGAATCGATATCGGAAAGCTCAAGTCTTTTTTGAGCAAGACAGCAATAGAACTCATCTTCTTCAACACCTGAAAATTTTCTCCCTAACTTTTTCGCTGCAACAGCCGTCGTTCCTGAACCGAGAAAAGGATCGAAAACAAAATCATCCTTGTTACTGCTTGCCAAAATTATTTTCGCTAACAGCTTTTCAGGTTTTTGTGTGGGATGATCGGTGTTTTCCGGCATAGACCAAAATGGTACTGTAACATCCGTCCAAATGTTTGATGGATGAGTAATTCTGTAATTTCCGGTTTGCTCGCTGTTCCAATCCTTCGGAATGCCCTGCTCTGTTTTATAAGGAGCTAATACCCGCCTTTTCATCTTTACAGCTTCAACGTTGAAAGTGTAGTTATTCGACAAAGTAAAAAACCAAATATCTTCGGAACAATTTTTCCAATTTTTATTTGCACCTCTCCCCTTTTCGCGTTCCCATGTAATTCTGTTTTGAACAATAAAATATTTTGATCCCGTTTCGTACACTGCGGGTGAAGACTTCCAATCGCAGCAAATATAGATCGAAGCGTCGGGCTTTAAAACTTTAATTAATGGTTTAAGCCATGAATCGAACCACTCGCAGTACTCTGCATAACTCAAAGCTTTAAATTTTTTACGGTTATAAATTTTTTCAAGATTGTATGGCGGATCGATGAACAGAAGGTCTACGAATTTTTCAGGAAGGTTATCAATAATCTCGAATAAATTTCGATTAATTATTTTATTCTCCAAAACTTTGTAATTTGGATAAACGGAATCCTTTAACAG
>CAZTDB010000346.1:0-3747 GCA_964612385.1 uncultured Ignavibacteriaceae bacterium | reverse complement strand
ACATCTGCTTGAAAAGGATACGGCTTTGTAAATCCGTCGCTTAAGTACATGAAAACCGGATTCTTTTGAAGATGAGGTGTCTTAGGCAAAATATTTGGAACGGTAACCATGTATGCCGCATCCTGTACAAGAATGCTTGTGTATCTGTGATCAGGATGATAATCATTTGGTCGCGGTGAAAAAACTATATCGGGTTTAAATTCTCTAATTACTTTAATTATTTGCCTTCTGTTCTCGAGCGTTGGCATTAATTCACCATCATGGTTATCAAGAGTAATGTATTCAACACCAATAACCTTGCCGGCTTTTTTAGCTTCAAGCTCCCTCCTTTTTGCCAGCGGACCGCCGCCAATTTCAAAATGCCCCGCATCGCCGTTAGTTACGGAAACCAATTTAACTACATGTCCTAATGCTGCATATTTAGCAGCCGTACCACCGCCCTTTTCGGCATCATCAGGATGAGCACCTATAATTAGAACACGTAATTGTTTTTTTTGTTGATCGCTTTGAGAATAAATTATGCTTGAAAGAAGAATGCATGTTAATAAGACGGTAAGGATGTAATGAACTTTCATTTTGTTTCCTCCCTTAAAGGTGAAATGTTATTTTAAAAAGAACGTTAATAATTTATTAAAAAAATCAGCTTATAAAAATTCATGCAAAGGAAAAGTTTTGCATTTTTTCACCAGCATAACATAACTTGATTTCACATCTTTTTTTATCTATTTTGAATCCGCCCTTATACAGAGAAGAATTATGCGCAATATCATTTTAAATATTGCATTTCTATTATTCATATCATCGAATCTTTTTGCCCAATCCGAAAAAGTATATATAATTACTATCGACGGAGCAATCAATCCCGCTGCGAGCGACTATGTCCAAACTTCAATTAAGACTGCCGTTCGGGAAAATGCTCAGTGCTTAATAATTAAACTAAACACGCCGGGTGGATTGCTGAAGAGTACGAGAGTGATAGTAACCGAGCTATTGGAAGCTCCTATACCGATAGTTGTATACGTTTCACCGCCGGGTGCACAGGCAGCCTCAGCAGGTGTGTTTATAACTATAGCGGCACATTTTGCAGTAATGGCTCCCGGTACAAACATTGGTGCCGCACATCCGGTTTCTTTACAAGGTGAGCAGGATTCTATTATGATGGAGAAAGCCACAAACGATGCGGCAGCTTTTATCCGAAGCATAAGTGAAAAAAGAAATCGTAATGTTAAATGGGCTGAAGAAGCAGTTAGAAAAAGCTTATCGCTTACAGAAACTGAAGCAGAGAAACAAAATGTAATAAATTTTATATCGCCGAATATCGAGGATTTATTAAAACAGCTTGACGGAAAATCCATTGAAACCGTTAAAGAACTTGTAACATTGAAAACAGCCGACGCGGCGGTGGTTGAAATTGAAATGACTTTCGCACAAAAAATATTAAACATCTTAAGCGATCCAAACATTGCCTATATCTTGTTCATGCTGGGCGTATACGGCTTACTGTTTGAATTATATAATCCGGGTGCAATATTTCCGGGCGTGATAGGCGGGATTTGCATAATCTTGGCGTTTTATTCGTTACATACGCTTCCGGTTAATTATGCCGGATTGGCATTAATAATTTTTGCTATTATTCTTTTTGTACTCGAAATTAAGGTAGTAAGTCATGGAATACTTACTATAGGCGGTACAATAGCATTAATTTTGGGTTCAATCATGTTAATAGATACCGAATCAGTCTTCGATATCATCGAAATTTCACTTCCGATTATCATACTAATTGTAGCACTTACAGTACTGTTCTTCACATTTGCAATCACATTTGGAATAAAAGCTCAAAGAAAAAAGCCTACTACAGGAATAGAAGGTTTAATTAACGAAATTGGATTAGCTATTACAGATTTAAATCCATCCGGACAGGTAAGAGTTCACGGTGAAATTTGGAATGCCGAATCGGCTGAGGAGGCAATTAGTTCCGGTGAGAAGGTGATAATTGAAAAAATTAATAGTTTAAAATTAATAGTCAAAAAAATTAGCTGAGCTTAAACATTATTCAGGAAGGAGTAGAACATGGCAATTCTTCCAACATTTCTATCGGTTATAATTTTATTTGTAATATTTATTCTATCCAGCGCTATCAAAATTCTGAGGGAATATGAGCGCGGGGTGGTTTTCAGGTTAGGCAGGCTCATCGGTGCAAAAGGTCCCGGATTAATTTTATTGATACCTATCGTCGATCGCATGGTTCGGGTTAGCCTTAGAACAATTGTGATGGATGTTCCAACTCAGGACATTATTACAAGAGACAACGTTTCTCTTAAAGTAAATGCTGTGGTCTATTTTAGAGTAGTGCATGCAGAGAAGGCAATTGTCGAAGTCGAAAGTTTTTTGGAAGCAACGTCACAGTTATCGCAAACTACTTTAAGAAGCGTGATAGGACAATCTCAGCTTGACGAATTGCTTGCAGAAAGAGATAAGATAAATCATGAGCTGCAAAAAATTATCGATCTGCAAACCGAGCCTTGGGGAATTAAAGTATCGAATGTTGAAGTAAAGCATGTTGATTTACCTTTGGAAATGCAGCGTGCAATGGCAAAGCAGGCAGAAGCCGAACGCGAGCGAAGAGCAAAAGTAATTCATGCAGAAGGTGAATTTCAGGCTAGTCAAAAGCTTGCCGATGCTGCTGAAATTATAGGCAGGCAGCCGCAGGCTTTACAACTGAGATTTTTGCAAACCCTTACGGAGATAGCTTCAGAAAAAAATTCTACTACAATTTTTCCCGTTCCGATTGATCTGTTAACTCCGTTCTTAGAAAAATATAAAAAAGAATAAAGCGGTTTAATGTAATCGCAATATTCCGATATTCATTAACGAATATCTTAAGAGGGAGAGGATAAAATGAAAAGAGTATTTTTCTTTTTTTCAGCGGTGTTTTTTCTATTTCCGATTCTAGCTTCTTCACAATCGCTGAATGAAATAATTGACCTTCAATTCGACGCCGTTAAACAGGATAAGTTTAATAAGCTGCAAACCATAATTAAGAAGATTAATGTAAAAGAGGGATCTGTCTCAACACCGATGGTGATATACCATAAACGGCAGAATAAGATCCGTATTGAATTGGGTGAAGACGGGAATAAAAATACTACTACCTACAATGGCAAGACAGGCTGGACATTCTCAAAGGAATCCGGCGATACTGCTCCAATACCACTTACCGGACGATTACTTGACGAAATTAAATTCATGGCTGACCTTGACGGATACTTTTTTTGCTACAGGGAAAAAGGACATGAATTGGAACTGCTTGGAACTGAAAAGGTCGGCGGAAAAAATACATTTAAAATAAGATGTAAAAGACCGACCGGAGATGAAGCGCTGCTTTTTATCGATTCAAAAACTTATTTGTTGGTTAGAACTATTCATCGATTGAAAGAAGAGGCTGCGGTCCATGAAAAGGAAACTGTAATTGGTGATTACAAAAATGTTGAAGGAATTCCGACGCCGTTTAGATTTGAAATATCGGAAAGAACCTCAGGGGAAGAAGTTGAGAAGGCTTTTACACAGCAAGTATTGAAAATAGAATTTAATAAAGATTTAGCCGATTCCATGTTTGATAAGCCGGTTGTTGAGGACTTAAAAGAGTAAGTGAGCAAATTTTAATAAGTATTTTTATTGAATCCTGGAATTAAGTAATTCTTTAATCTTTCAAGAGATTATTTATATCCAATTCAATTTTTTCTTCCG
>CAZTDB010000345.1:0-3749 GCA_964612385.1 uncultured Ignavibacteriaceae bacterium | reverse complement strand
CTAAAATTAATAAAGGGTATCCGCCATGAAAATATTTTTACCTGTTATCTTTTTGTTAACAATAACTTGGATAGGCTGTATGTCAGATTCGCCATCTAAAAAAGCATTTATCAACGGTAAAATATATACCGTTAATCCTCAGCAGCCTATTGCCGAAGCAGTTCTGATTGAGGAAAACAAAATAATTAAAGTTGGAAGCAATGATGAAATAAAGCTGCTTCTCGATTCTCAAACAGAAATTATTGATCTTAAAGGTAAATTGATGCTTCCGGGTTTTATCGATAATCATGTTCATTTTGTAAGCGGAGGTTTTTATTTAACCGGCATCGATTTAAGACCCGCTAAATCAACCGCTGAATTTGAAGCTATACTTAAAGATTATGTTGATAAGCACGAAGGCAAATGGATTACAGGCGGTAATTGGGACCATGAAGCATGGGAAGTTCAAGACCTTCCTACAAAAGAAATGATCGATGATTTTTCACCCAGCACACCGATTTTTGTCGATAGGTTTGACGGACACATGGCATTAGCAAACTCCTATACATTAAAGCTTGCAGGAATAGATAAGGATACCGAAAGTCCTGAAGGAGGTTTAATTGTAAAAGATCCTGCAACAGGTGAACCAACGGGCATTCTTAAAGATAACGCCATGTCTCTTGTCTACTCCATTATCCCGGCTTCTTCGGATGAAGAATATTATGAAGCCGCATTATCTGCATTAGAGCATGCAAAAAAAATGGGTGTGACGAGTGTTCAAGACATTACTTATGCAAAAGATTTGAAGACCTATAAAAAACTTGAGCAAGAAGGAAAACTAACCTGCAGAATTTATACAAGACTGCCTATTTCAAATTATCAGTCACTTGTTAATGATGGTATTAAGTATAACTCCGGCTCGGATAAGCTTAAGCTTGGTTCATTAAAAGGTTTTGCCGACGGATCGCTTGGTTCTAGTACGGCATGGTTCTTTGAACCGTATCATCAAGATCCGTCAACATCGGGACTTCCGATGGATATCGTTATCGACGGCAGCTTAAAAAAATGGGCACTTGATGCCGATAAAAATCATTTGCAGCTTTCTATTCATGCCATCGGTGATCGAGCTAATTCTTACATGCTCGATGTTTTTAAAGAGATCATCGAAACGAATCCAACGTGGGATAGACGTTTAAGAATAGAGCACGCACAGCATGTTAGATTCGAAGACATAAAACGTTTTGCCGAATTAGGTGTAATCGCCTCTGTTCAACCTTATCATTGCATCGATGACGGAGTTTGGGCTGAGAAAAGAATAGGACCCGAAAGAATTAAGTACACTTATCCTTTTCGCTCATTCATCGACAGTGGAGTTTTGTTATGCTTTGGAACCGACTGGACGGTAGCACCGCTTAATCCTCTTCTTGGTATTTATGCCGCAGTAACAAGAAGAACGTTAGATGAATTAAATCCTGATGGCTGGATCCCCGAACAAAAAATATCTGTTGAAGAAGCGATTAAATGCTACACAATTAACAGCGCTTATGCCGCCTTTGAAGAAGGCATTAAAGGAAGCATTGAACCGGGCAAGTTTGCAGATTTTGTAGTTTTATTGGAAGATATCCTGACAATTGATCCCGTTAAGATAAAAGATGTGGTTGTTGAGATGACTGTTTTCGACGGGGAGATTATTTATAACATCAAAAAATAAAACTGTAACAATGATTCATTCGAAAAATTACCATGTATTTTGAATGATCCTCTATAAATCATGACCAAAAAACAAAAATTTATTTGAGGATATCATTCGATCGTGCATCCCCTTTTGATGTTGGCGATAATGCAATTTGGAATGTATTCATATCTTTTGAGTATAAATATTGCTCAAACACCCAATTATATTTACACTTACACAAACGTCCACTTACCTTCACGCTTAATATTTTAATCGACTAAATATATACCTTCGTCGACTCCATTTACCTTTCTGCTGAAACAAATTGTATCTCTTAAACTGAGCGATAATTTTGCGGGCAAATTCGAGAAGAAATCGAATTTAATATTCACCTGAATAGTATGCAGACTGCTTAATAACTATTTCTTTTATCACGGATTTATCCGTGTATTTCAAGGCTGCATGCCATTAACCGAAAGAATTATGAGAGCTAAATCCATCCGTTTGATTATCGGAATAGCATCGTTATGGCTGTTTAGTAACTTCTTCACAAAGTCATCGATTGATGATGCAGCTATAAATACGCAGGACGATTCTGTGCACTTAGCTGGCTTCAGAGCTTCGCGTGTAAACGAGTCATATCCAAATTTAGAATTTCCTTCCGAAGATTATTGGGTTAGAGTTGGATATCAATTAGCATATAAGCTCCCGCCTTCCAAACCGGCTTCGATATGGATCATTAGTCTGTATCAGGGAAATGGTTATACAAGAATAGGCTTTCCGGGGCAGACTGAATCAGGTAGCTTCATTCTTTACTCAGATGAAGATCAAAATGAAGATTATTTAAACCGCTTTGACAGCGAAGGATTTAAAATATACTTGCAGGTGGAACCGGGTAATGCTAATGTTGAAAAGCTGATAGAGATAGTACTAGAACGCTATGGACACCATTCATGTATAGCAGGTTTTGGAATTGATGTTGAATGGCATCGAAACGATTTAAGCGAGCATGGTATCGCTGTTACCGATTCGGCAGCAAGGGTTTGGGAAGAAAAGATAAAATCATATAATCCTGAGTACCGGTTATTCCTAAAACATTATTTTAAAGAATGGATGCCGCCTTCGTATCGTAGTGATATAATTTTTATAAATGACGGACAAGGATTTGCATCATTAGGACAGTTGAAAAATTTTTTCAAGAATTGGGGTGATTATTTTTCGGGCAGTAAAGTTGGTTTTCAGTTCGGTTATCCGGCAGATAAATTTTGGTGGGAATTATTAAACGATCCTCCTGCCGATATAGGCACGGCACTGCAAAGTTTAATTCCTAATACTTACGGATTATTTTGGGTTGATTTTTCAGTCACACAAATATTTCCTTTAACTCCTACTTCATCGGATGAACAATTTAATAAGGGGGATAAAAATTTCCGGCTTTCGCAAAACTATCCCAATCCTTTTAATCCAACAACGGTAATAAATTTCGAGCTTCCTGCGGATGGTTACACTTCGTTAAAAGTTTTTGATCTATTCGGAAGGACAATTAAAATTTTAGTTGAAGAATTCAAATCTGCAGGCAGCTACGAGGTTCCGTTCGATGCCGGAGATCTGCCAAGCGGAGTTTACTTTTATAGATTGGAGTTCAATAATTCACTTATCACAAAAAAAATGATTTTGACGCGATAACCTGGTAATCATCAGCGCTTGAATAAAACCGCCGCCCACTCCCCCATTTCATATTTATCTAAAAAGTGCATTCCATATTTTTTATAATGAGAAATAAGATCGTCAGCATCATAATTTAACAATCCTGATACAACTGCAAGTCCACCTCTTTTCAATTTAGTAGAAATTTCTTCGGCAATATCTATGAGTACATTTTTTTGAATGTTCGCAGCTATTAGATCAAATTCTTTTTCAGTTATCTGAGAAATTTCGGCTAATCTTATTTCCACCTTATTGTCTACTGAATTTAAACGACAGTTTTCAACTCCGTTCAATATGCACCACTCATCATTGTCTATTCCTAAAGCCGAGGCTAGATCCACAGGCATCCGAAAAGGGCGTAGAGGATTGCAATGCGGTGTTCCGGTTT